>JACPIG010000076.1 GCA_016188205.1 Candidatus Woesearchaeota archaeon | reverse complement strand
TTAAGGCGCTGCTCAGCAGCCAGCAGGGCTATTTCGCCTGTGACGTCCACAACTATGCTTCTTGAAAGGATGAACCTGAGCTTGTCAGCCGCATCAAGCCCTTCCCTGCCGTATTTTATTCTTGTTTCAGCAAGGCATAATGAGGAAACTGCTATTTCCTCATTGCTTTCCACATACCTCTTTGCAGCCCTTCCCTCTTCAGTCCCCCTGAAGTATTCTATCCATGCGTGCGTGTCAAAAACGATCATGGTGCTCCCTGACAAAGGGCTTTGAGCCCTTGTCAGCCCCGAACATGTCCTTCCTGCCTGCTTTGACAAGCTCCCTGAACAGCAGCTCATTGACTCCTTCGGAAACCCTTTTTTTGCCAAACCGGGCAATAATGCGCTGGTGCACATCCTTCCTCAGGCCATGGCAAAGTTTATATATCTGACATGCTAAGCAGTGAGAAAGGCAAAAATGAGGCACAAGCACCTTATTGTTCCGGTATCTGTTCTCATGATTCTGCTAGTTTCAGTGGCTGCAACAGCGTCTATTGTAATCCCTGCAGCGGATAAGGCAAAGGAAAACGCAAAGGCGCCGGAAAACTCGCCTGTAATAGACGAAAGGTGGGGGCTGGAAAGGGTTGACTTCATCCATTATGCAAGGCCAGAAAACCCGGGCAAGGGCCAGAAGGCAGCCACGTGCTACAAGCTGCTTGGCGTGAAGTGGAAAACCCTGCCTGTGAGCTACGTCATTAATCCTTCAAACCCGTACAACATGTCAGAAGGGTTTGTCACAGGCGCTGTGTCGGCATCAGCAGAAACGTGGGATGCTGCAACATCTGCTGAGCTGTTCAATGACGCTTACTCAGTCGATTACTCGGCAGATTACGGGGTACAGAACTTTGTGAATGCACTGGCGTTCGGCGACTATCCGGACAGCGGCGTCATAGCGGTAACGTCTGTGTGGTATACGCCTGTGGGCAAGAGGATAGTTGAGTTTGACATGCTCTTCAACACAAGGTTTGCGTGGGGTGATGCAACTGCAAACCCTGCAGTGATGGACCTGCAGAACATAGCAACGCACGAGCTTGGGCACGCGGCAGGGCTTGATGACATATACAGCACGTCATGCTCGGCAGTAACCATGTACGGCTATTCATCATATGGCGAGATGAGCAAGAGGACGCTTGAGCAGCCGGACGTAACCGGGCTGCAGAGGATGTACGGACCATAGTTTTTCTTTGATGCTTTTCTTTGGCTCAAAATGGGACTTGATGGCTTAATCAGGGCTGCCATGGGCGCGGCATTTGCATAGTGGCTGCCTGGCAGCTTAATGCGCATAACCAGAATTATGACCCATCGCACCTTACTCTGGATACTGCTGTTGGAATCTCCAGGGATGTGGAAAAGGGTCCTGAAGGCAGCAGGTCAAGCTACATCTTAAATTACGCCATAATGGCGTTTGGTGCTTATCAGGTTGCAAGAGGCGTTTCCCGGATGAAGCTTTAATGGGGAATAACACGCAGTTTATGACAAAAAATATAAAGCAGCTTCTTCAGCGCTGATGCATGACAGAGCAATTATTCTCTAAAGACTGCTATCTAAAGGAGTTTGACGCAACCGTTGTTGCTGCAAACGGGAAGGATGTTGAGCTTGACCGCACTGCATTTTATCCCAATTCCGGCGGGCAGCCTGACGACACAGGGCTGATAAGTTTCGGGAATGAGGACTACATTGTTGGCTCTGTGAGGAAGGACAAGGGAAGAATCATACACTATGTTGACAGGGAAGGTCTTAAGGAAGGCGATTCAGTGCACGGACAGGTTGACTGGGTAAGGCGATACTTGCACATGCGCTACCACACCGCAAGCCATGTTTTGTCAGGAGTCGTTTATCGCGAGACAGGTGCTGAGATTACAGGAAACCAGATTTCTGCTGAGAAGACAAGGATTGATTTTGACCTTGAGAACTTTGACAGGGAAAAGCTTAAGGAGTATGAGGAGAAGGCAAACAGTGTGCTTTCAGGGAACCATCCTGTTGTCATCAGGTTCATCACAAGGGAGGAGGCAGCGAAGATTCCTAATGTCACAAAGCTCGCTATGGGGCTTCCGGAAGCTGTGAAGGAAGTGAGGATTGTTTCTGTTGAGGGCTTTGAGCAGGAGGCATGCGGAGGAACGCACCTGGCGAACACAAGCGAGGCAGGCAAGATTGAGATTATAGGCGCTGAGAACAAGGGCAAGAACAACAGGCGAATTTATTTCAGGCTTAAGTTGGCGTAATATCGCTGATACAGCTCAGGCATTAAGATTGTTCCAGCCATTCGTAAAGGGGAACTACATTAATTTTTTTCCCATCTATTTCAAAGCGCTCTTTTTCTGTTTCGGTAATTATAATCCCTTCAGGGAGGTTATGGGAATTAATAGCTTCTAATAATCCTTTCATTTCCCGCTTTTTTACAGATTCGTCCTGCAGCGAAACTGTTACTTGAATGGCTTGCACTATTCTTCGCCCTTCTCTTACCAGGAAGTCGCATTCATGGCGCTCTTTGTGATAAAAAACCTCTTTTTGGTCTTTAACAAGAGTCATAAAAACAAGATTTTCCATTAGCCGTCCCCGGTTTTCAGAGAACTTAAACGATACTGAATTTATTAGGCCGGTATCCACAGAATATATTTTTCGCGGATTAGCAATCTGCTTTCTAACGGAAGCGTCGTATTTCATAACTGAGTGCAGCAAATAGGATTGTTCAGCATGGGAAAGGTACTCTTTTACTGTATCGGCTGAAATATTGAGAAGTTTTGCCATCTTATTGTAGGAGAAAGGCGTTCCAACATTTGAAAGGGCAAAATAGAGAAGATCAAGCACATCTTTATTATTCCTGACATTATGCGCAAAAATTATGTCTTTAAGGTAAATAGTCTGGAAATAATTCTTGAGCAAATCCTGCTTGAGGAACTCATCCTTCTCCAAAACTACCCTTGGAAAACCGCCAAATTGGATGTATTGGTTAACAGCCTGCCGTTTCTGAAGAAGCGTCGGTTTTTGCAATTCGGAGAACTCAAGAAACTCTTTAAACGTAAGTGGGTATATGGTGACCATAAAATACCGCCCTGAAATGCGCATGCCCGCGGTATTTTTAAGGAGTGCGGAGGTGGAGCCTGTCAGAACAAATTTTACCTGCTTATTGACATCGTGGAGCGTTTTTATGGTCTGAACCCAGTGTTTATAGTTCTGCACTTCATCTATGAAAATGTAAAATTTTTGGACATCCTTGTGCTGCACCATGTATTCTTCTATGAGCATGCTCAGAAATGAAGGGTCTTCAGACTTGCTTTGAAACAGTGGCTCGTCTAAATTTATGAACAGTATTGCTTCTGGAGCTGTTTTGAGGGTCTCTATAAGCTGGTAGGCTAAAGTTGATTTTCCCGCCCTCCGAGCTCCTAGTATGAGCAAAATCTCGGGAGTAGGCATGTATCTTTGGAGTAGCGGGTAATTCCGCAATCTGGGTATGCCTGTGTAAAACTTTTTACCCATCCACCATGGGTTCTGCTTTTCAAGCGCAATTTGAAGCTGCGGCTCCATTTTATCGATTGAAATCGTTAACTATATATAAACTTATCGGTTATACTCTGTAATTTTTGATATTTTTACCGATTGTAAACTGCATATCACAGCCATATTACGCCATTCTCCTTGACTGTATCAAGGGCAATCATGCTGTCTGTCCTTTCAACAGACTGCCATGACCTGACGCCAGTCCTGCTGTCAAAAATGAATTTGGAAAGCTCCTCGTTGTCCTTAAGCCGTACTTTTGCTATTATGTCAAACTGCCCTGCGGTTATGTATATCTCCTCAACATTCTTCATGGCTTTGAGCCTTGCAGCGACTTCATACGCGCCTTCTTTTGATGTTATGACCATGTGAACGAGAGCGCACACCGGCTTCCCGACCTTTTTCATGTCAAGCACTGCCTTGTAGCGCGCTATTGTTTTTCCCTTCCTGAGCTTTCTTACCCTGTTGTTCACAGTGGTTCTTGGAAGGCTGAGCGCCTTTGCAAGCTGCGTCACGCTTCTTCCGGAGTCTGCCTGAAGCGCGTTAAGCAGCTTTCTTTCAATGTCATCCATAAGCCAGACAAGAATGGTCAGAAATATATAAATTTTGCGGTCATAAGCAAATTATGACCATAATATAGGATAATTTCATCGCTTTGACCACTATTTTTGGAATAAATATTAATATTGACTTAACCAACCATGTTTTGGTGATGCAAAATGGATTATTCGCCTTTGAAGAAATTCCTGCATGGGGACGCGCCTAAAATAGTGACTTCTTTAGCAATTGCAGCGCCAATAGCGATAATCGCGGTAACTTGTGCGGAAGCGGACAAAGACAACCGCCTTGCGAGGCACGTCTTTGAGGTTAACTATGACACCTCAAATCCGGAAGCAGAGCA
>JACPIG010000080.1 GCA_016188205.1 Candidatus Woesearchaeota archaeon | reverse complement strand
TACAGGGCGGGCAGGCTTCCGCAGACGTCCAGCAGCCATACGTCATATACGGCAACGGGAGTGAAACCGCAGTAATAATTGACACGACAGGGCAGACAAAAGACCTTGATGCCTACAAGACCGGGGCGCTGCTCACAAAAGCCGCGCTTATAATAAAGCAGGAAAAGCAGACGAGGACAATTGAGCTGTCATCAATAAGCGACATGACGGTAAACAAGGGATTCCTCGTAAAGGTGCTCATGTTAGTGCTGGCAGCCGTGGCTGTGTTCCTGTATGCGCTTATGCTGGTATGGAACATAATATACGCAACATTCTTCACGCTTCTGGGGCTGCTGCTAAACCAGGCGTTCAGGGCAGGGCTCAGCTACAAGGAGATTTGGGTAATGGGAATATACGCCCTCACGCCTTTAATTGTGTTTGGTTTCCTTCTTGACCTTGTGGGGATAAGCTTCATCTTCAGGGACACAATAATATACATTGCGTATCTTGTAGGCGCAGTGTCTTCTGCGCGCAAAGGCTAAACTGCACAACTCAAAAAATTTGTGAAAAAGAAAGAAACAAAAACGCGGCTTATTTCTTCTTCTTATGCTTGGCACACATAGTACACATGGCAACCACCTCTATCATTAATGATTCCTGCGGGTTTAAATATTTTGCGCTGAACCTTTCAGCCGTTTTCAGCAGTTGTTAACCGTCAGGCGGCAAAAGCATTAAAAAACCCTTTCACAACCTAGCCCTTAATGGGCAGGACAGAGCGTGACGCGCTGGGGGAGATGGAAGTTGACGAGGAAGCCTACTACGGCATATTCACGCAGAGGGCAAAGGCTAATTTCCGGATTTCAGGCATAAGGGCAAAAGCATCCTTCCTGAAAGCGCTCGCAACAATAAAGAAGGCAGCTGCAAAAGCAAACATGAAGCTGGGGCTGCTTGACAGCAAAACCGGAGCAGCGATAGCTGAATCAGCCGATGAAGTGCTGTCTGGAAAGCATAATGAGCAGTTTCCTCTGGACGTCTTCCAGGCAGGGGCAGGAACGCCGTTCAATATGAACATGAACGAGGTAATTGCAAACCTCGCAACAGAAAAGCTCGGCGGCAGGAAAGGGCAATATACCATTCATCCAAACGACCACGTCAACATGTCACAGAGCACAAACGACGCTGTGCCAACAGCCACAAGGATAGCTGCCCTGATAGAAACTGAAGGTCTGCTCGGAGAGCTCAAGCTCCTAAGAAACGCGTTCAGCACGCTGGCAGAAAAACACAAAGACACGCTAAAAGTTGCAAGGACGCACCTGCAGGACGCTGTGCCCATAACCTTCGGACAGGCATTCTCAAGCTATGCTGTATCTGTAAGCAAATGCGCGGCAAGGATTGAATCTGCCAAGGAAGAGCTTCAGGAGCTTGGAATAGGGGGAACAGCAGCAGGAACAGGAATTAATGCCCACCCTGAATTCAGGCAGCTCATCATAAGCGAGCTGCAAAAAGAAACAGGAATTCCTTTTAGGGCAGCTGCAGACACAATAGAAACAACATGGAGCCACTCAGCATTCCTTCACTTCTCAGCCAGCCTCAGGACGCTTGCAGTTGAGACTGCAAAACTATGCGACGACCTGATGCTCCTTAACTCAGGGCCAAAAGCCGGAATAGGAGAGCTTGTTTTGCCGGAAGTTGAGCCCGGCTCATCAATAATGCCCGGCAAGGTAAACCCGTCAATACCGGAATGCATGAAAATGATATGCTTCCAGGTGATTGGAAACGACGCTGCGGTTATGGAATCAGCCAAGGCAGGCAGCCTTGAGCTGAACGTGAACACGCCGCTAATCATGCACAACATCCTGCTGTCAATAGAGCTGCTGACAAACGGCGCAAGGATGTTCAGAACCCTTTGCGTGGAAGGGCTTAAGGTTGATGAAGAGAAAACCGCGCAGCTTTTTGAAAACAGCCATGTTATGGCAACAGCGCTAAGCCCTTACCTCGGATATGACGTTGTTGCTGCGCTCGTGAAGACAGCGCTACAGGAGAAAAAGACAATAAAAGAAGCGATTCTGGAAAAGCAGCTCATGACAAAAGAAGAGCTGGACAGAATCCTGAAGCCGGAAAAAATGACACAGCCCGGCATAATTGACAAGGAGCTCGCTGCAAGGATAAAGGCAGGCGAAGGATACGTGAGATTCAGGGAGTCACTTGGCATGCATAAACAAAATTAAACAAAATTTAAATACCTGCTGATAAGGCACTGCGCCCATGCCACTCAGAAAGCCGGAAAGCATGGATGAATGCATTTATTTCACCCAGCGCGACATAGGAGAGGCACAGCAAGGCGAAGCGCAGCAGGGCTTTGCAATGGCATGGGTTTTCAGGGAGAAGTGCCCGAAATGCGGCAAAGCGCTGATGGGCAAGCCAAAGGGTGACAAAGGCAAGGTAAAGATAAGGGCGAAGGAGTATACATGCCCTTCCTGCGAATATACTGCGGATAAAAGGGAGTATGAGGAAACGCTCACAGCAAACATAGAATACACCTGCCCCAAATGCAGGCTTTCAGGAGAAACGCAGATACCGTTCAAGCGAAAAAAGATTCAGGGCATAGAAACGCTGCGATTCCAGTGCGCAAAGTGCAAAGAGAGCATAGACATAACGAAGAAGATGAAGGGGAAGAAATCCGGTGATGAGGGCGGGGATGACGACTTATAATGCAACTGATGGAACCTCAAGCCTGTTGGCAGAAGGCTATAGTGGGCTTGCCGCAAGAACTCTAGACTACATTAACTTGTGGAGCGGACAATCAGACACGCAACAACGCCAAAGAGTGCTGCTCGCACTTGGCCGAAATACTGCCGGCGCAACAGGCATTATGGACTTAGGCATTATCACCAAGCTAAACTTGGCTGTCGAGAAATCAGGGCAGCAGCTACAGGCGCTTGCGACAACAGGCAACCTTTATGAGTTTGATCCGCGCAGCCTTGACGAAGTCATGCTGCTGATAGATGCTGCAGTTGATGAAAAACCGCATAATGCTACTGAAGCGATTAGCTCAAGCCAACTGCTGGCAAGACACTTTGTCGCTGAAGACGCACAAATACGGTTTCGTAACCTGCTGAGAGGGTATGAAATAAGTGTTACATCAAGCGCACCTAACCTGGAGGTCGATGACGAAACAGGCAGAGGAAAATTAATGCTGCAATACCACCGGCACAGGCCTGCTCTCTCGCTTGTCCTTAACTTAAGGCTGCTATATGAAATAGCAAGAACGAACAGCTTGGCGTTTGAAAAGTTCGAAACGCAGGAAATTGTGGATGCTATGGCGGCAGCAGCCGCAGTTCGGCTTGATGTGCTTTCAGCAAGTCCGGATGAACAGTATGCCGAGGCGATAATGGCTGCCTTGCTGGGTGTTGAACAACACCGGGCAGCGGAATATGCAATTATGGCGAGCGAGCTAACCCCGATGGACAAGTCCGGCTACCGGGCACTGGTTGCGCTTGACACAGTGGTAAGCGCAAGCGCCGCATTAAGAAGTGACAATACAGACTATTTAGCAGGCATAGGGCTGGCAGAGTTCACCAGGCAGGGATTAAGCCAGCAAACTATATAAACACAGGCAATTCTGCTCTGATGAATGGAGGGAAAATTCAAAAAGGAATCCAGGAGGACTCTTGTAACAGCAGGGCTGCCATACGCAAACGGGCCAATACATTTAGGGCACCTTGTTGAGTATATACAGGCAGACATATTCGCAAGGTTTCTCAAGCTGAAAGGCGAAGACGCGGCATACATATGCGGCGATGACACGCACGGAACGCCGATAGAGATAAACGCCGCAAAGGAAGGCATAAAGCCCGAGCAGCACATAGAAAAGTATTATGAGGAGCACGCAAAGGACTTTTCAGACTTTCTCATAGAGTTTGACAGCTACTACACGACAAACAGCCCTGAGAACAGGAACTACAGCGACCTGTTCTTCAACACCCTCAAAGAAAAAGGGCACATAACGCAGCGCGTGGTTGAGCTGACTTACTGCGAAAAATGCAGCAGATACCTGCCGGACAGGTACGTGAAAGGCAAATGCCCAAAGTGCAATGCAGAAGACCAGTACGGAGACGTGTGCGAAAAGTGCAATTCAGCCTATAAAACAACAGACCTCATAGAGCCATACTGCACAATATGCAGGTCAACGCCGGCAAGGAAAAGCTCTCTGCACTACTTCTTCAGGCTGAGCGGCTTCTCGGAAAAGCTTGAAAAGTGGCTGAAAAGCAACGAAGGGCTTCAGGAAGAGGCAAAAAACTTTGTCCTGAACTGGATAGAGAAAGGGCTTGAGGACTGGGACATAACCCGCGACGGCCCATACTTCGGCTTCCTCATACCGGGAGAGACGAGCAAGTATTACTACGTGTGGCTGGACGCGCCAATCGGATACATCGCGAGCACGGAAAAATACTGCAAAGAGCGCTTCAAGGGCAAGGAAAGCAAAGACGCGCTTTACTACTGGAAAAGCCCTGATTCAAGGATAATCCACTTCATAGGCAAGGACATATTTTACTTCCACTTCCTATTCTGGCCGGCGATGCTGATGGGTGTCGGCTATAATTTGCCTGACACCATAAAAGTTCACGGCTTCCTCACAGTGAACGGGGAGAAGATGTCAAAAAGCAGAGGGACTTTTATCACAGCACGGGCATATCTTGAGCAGCAGGACCCGGAATTCCTGAGGTTCTACTACACGGCGAACGCCCCAAGCAGCATGGACGACACAAACCTTGACTTTGAAGACTTCAAAAACAGGATAAACAGCGACCTTGTAGATAACATTGCAAACTATGCGTACAGGGTTTTAAGCTTTGCCAACAACAACCTTGACTCAAAAATCGGGAAGATAAGCGGCAGAAGCGAAAAACAGCTCATAAATGAGCTTGAAACAAAATTTGAAGAAGCGCTAAGCCACTATGAAAAGTTTGAATTCCGGGAAGCGGTAAGGAAAATACTGGAGATAAGCGCCATTGGCAACAAACACTTCCAGGACAGCCAGCCGTGGCAGCTGATAAGGACAGACAGGAAGAAATGCGAGGAAGCCGTAGCCATGGCGGCAAACATAGTGAAGAACCTGTCAATACTCCTCGCGCCCATACTTCCGAAATATGCAGACAGGCTCCAGAAGCAGCTCGGCATAGAGAAGCAGACATTCAAAAACCTTGACTTCAGGCTGCAAAGCCACAGGATAAACAAGGCAAGGATAATATTCACAAAGATAGAAGGCGAGGCATTCAGCATAAAGCAGTTCCCGCTCAAGCTGAGGGTTGCAAAGATAATCTCAGCAGAAGACCACCCGAATGCTGACAAGCTCTACGTGCTCAGGATAGACCTTGGAAGCGAGCAGCGGCAACTGGTTGCAGGGCTCAAAGGGCACTACAGCAAAGAAGAGCTTATCGGAAAAAACATAATAGTGGTGACAAATTTAAAGCACGCTGTTCTCAGGGGAGTAAAAAGCGAAGGCATGCTCCTCGCAGCAGACGACGGAAACAAAGTCGCTGTGCTTGAAGCCAAAAGCGCAAAGCCCGGCGACGCGGTCTCTGTGGAGGGCTATGCGGCAAGCGACGGCGAAATAGGATTTGAGGACTTCACAAAGATAAAGATGGCAACGAAGAACGGAAAAGCAGTCTACAAGGACACGCCCCGGACGACCGGAAAAGGCGAGATAACAGCCGACATAGGGGACGGGGCGAGGATAAGGTAAATTCGTATCCAGGACAACCCTCATGAAACAGGCCTTTTCTCTCTGCGCATGCGCTGAATAAGAGAAGGCAGATCACTCTCCTTAATCCTCTTGGCAGCCTTTCTCAACGGTCTTGTTATTTCATCCCAAGACACGGAAGATGCCTTTTTCATCAGCAAAGTGTCCCCGTCCAAAACAAAAATTACCTTTTCGCCATCGCTTAAGCGCATCTTTTCCCTGACTTTATATTTAATGGTTTTGTTTTTATTCCATTGAAGGCAAAATCCTGTTATGCAAGCCGCAATCAGGATTATCAAAAACTTTTTAAACCCTGCAGATGCGTTTATGGAACTGGTTTTCGGGGTAAAATTGGCGTCTAAAAAAGAGCAGAAAGGACAGGGAAAGAAAAGCGAAGAAATGGAAGTGGACAACGAGCCATGCCCTATGTGCAGGGAGAAAAAACTCGTTCTGACAGAAAGAGAGGAAGACATACCTTATTTCGGAAAAGCATACTTGTTCTCAATGACGTGCTCGGCATGCAAGTTCCACGAGGCAGACGTAGAGGCAGTGGAGGAAAAGGAGCCTGTGAGATACAGCATAGACGTGAGCAGCGCGGAAGACATGAAGGTAAGGGTTGTGAAGTCAAGCCAGGCGACAGTAAAGATTCCTCACATAGCAACCATAGAGCCCGGACCCGCATCACAGGGATACGTAACAAACATAGAAGGCATAATAAGCAGGATAAAGCAGCAGACAGAAGCTCTGAAGGAAGACGAGGACGAGGAGATAGCTGATAAGGCAAGGAAACTAATCAAAAAACTGAACAGGATTGCCTGGGGAGAGGAAAAAACAAGAATGATAATAGAAGACCCCAGCGGGAACAGCGCGATAATCAGCGACAAGGCGGTTGTTGAGAAGATGAAGAAGTAGCTATTTTCCGTG
>JACPIG010000077.1 GCA_016188205.1 Candidatus Woesearchaeota archaeon | reverse complement strand
AGTTGCGCATATGGCAATATGAAATTGTTTGTGTAAGATCTAAACCATGCTGCGCTGTTTGTTGGGGCAATCTGCCAAGTTCCCTTTTTGCCTCTTTCAACAACCAGCCCGGGTTTCAGTTCTACACCCATGCCTTTTGATCTGGCATAAAATATTTGGTCCCTCAGCCAATCCATAGGTGGTGTTGTGCACCACTGTTCGCCAGCGGGCAATACATAGCAGGGCTGTATTTCGTTACTGTTTACCATTTCCATGAAGTGCACAAATGAGAACTGTATATAATTGGCACCTATTGATTCAGCCCTGTCTATTAGTTCTCGGCCAAGCCTAAAATCGTTATTCCTAGGCGACCCAGTTAGGTTTATTGCAACCCCCCTTATTTCAAATGGCGGCGTTTCAAACTTAACCAGCACATCTATAGTCTGTGCGGTTTCTCCATCCTTGTCTGAAACTGTTGCTTGGACCCTGTATTTTCCAGGCCATTCCGATGCGAAAGTCGCAATTGTGCCGTCTGTTTGGAGATGTATGTCTGTACCAGAAACGTATTCTCTTGTGCTGTCTGTTCCAACGTACTGATCTGGATTTTTTTTCTGCTCCCAAGTTAATTCAAAAGGGTCACCATCTGTGGCTGCAACCACTGCCTCCAGAGTTACAGGTTGCCCCACAAGCACCAGCTTAGGTGCATTAATGGCTATGATCCTTGGCGGGCTGTTAAGAACAGGCGCTGCAGGGGGTGTGTAAGCTGTATTTCCTTCTGCCCCTCCATTACTATTGCCTTGATATTGGGAAACGGGGGGTTGTGTTGGTGCTGATAGATCAGGAGTGCCAACATTGGGCGATACAAGAATAGTGTTGCACGCAGCAAGCAGGCCTGACACTGCAAGCAGACCTAATCTAGACCTGTGCCCATGCGTTCTGTGTGCCGAGGGGTGGATACCTTCTTCAGATGCGCCCGTAGGCGTGCCGTTTAAATAACCCTGATTTGCTACAGTTCTATCGTAAACGCTTGGAGAAGGTTCATCAGCATCGTAACTCTGTCTTTGCGGTGGCAGAATTTGTCTATCGCCTTTTCTGTCTATTATGGTTGTGCCGTCACCAAATTCATAAACAGGCGCTCCATCAGGCATTTGGTAAACTTCTACAGGATTTGGCAAGAACATAACTCTTGCTACTTGGTGAATGCCATCAGAACCCCTTCTCAACCTTAAGGGTCCTTGGCTGGCTATGTGTATGCGATGACCGTTGTTTACTATTGTAGCCAGATTCATACTGCTTTAAAAGCAAACAGCCTTTATAAACTTTTTGTTTTTGTCACTTTGTAGAGGTTATTGTTATTGGGAATAGTTTTATAAATGCCGACAAGAAAGCCAATAGTAGGGGGTACATAATGCGGATTTTATTCTATGTAATAAATGGTATAGGACTGGGTCATCTGAATAAAATGATTCTTGTCGCCAATGAAATAAGGCGGCTCAGGCCCCAGTGGGAACTTTTATTCGTCACAAATGCAAGATTCACAGACATGCTTGACAAGGAGAATCTGCAATTTATTAAACTGCCATTGGCCGAAAAAGCTTTGATGATGAAATCTGTTCAGGCACTGGCTGAAGAGGATTACATAAAGCTGATAACGAACGTGGTTGAATCATATTCTCCTGACTTAATCCTTTATGACGCTGTCATTCCTACGGCAATTGTAAAGTATACTCAACCGCTTGGCATCAAAAATGTTGTTATACTGCGTAAGGATAAAAGCGTCAAGTTTTACAGCTTATTGTCAGATCCTGCTCTAGCATATTTTGACTATGTCTGCGCCTGCTACAGCAGGCAGGAGATGAGAGAGCTGAATATAGGGAAAAAGCTGTGGGGGCTTATCAAGCAGAACAAAGTTGAGCTCATCGGGCAGCTTGTGAAGCAGGATGTGAAGCGTAAGCATGACGAAGGCAAGTTTAGGGTTCTTGTCACAGCAGGAGGCGGAGGGTGGCACGACACGGATGAGTTTCTTAGGCGGGCATTGGTGTCGTGCGAAAAGCTTGCTGTAAACATTGGTGTAAGCTGTAAAATAGTTACCGGTCCTCTGTATGAGAACTCTCTTGCAACACATTTTGGTAACATAAGCATTACAAGATTTGACCCCAACCTGTTCAGCGAGCTTGCGTCTTCAGATGTAGTCATATCCCAAGCTGGCTATAACATCTGCAATGAGATAATAGTTGCAAGGACGCCTGCCATACTGTTTCCCGGTTACAGGTTCAGCGAGGACACGAAGGAAAGGGCGAAGCGGCTGGAAAAGAAGGGTGTGGCAATAGTTGTCAACAGCCCCGGCAGGATAAGCAGTATTCTCAACAAGCTTTACAAAGACAGAAAATTGCTTTCTCGGATGCGCTCAAACTTCTCAAAGTTGCGCATCAAAGTGGGGACAGGGCTTCTTGCAAGGAGAATAATGGGGCTGTGTGAGAACACTCTTGTAGTTGACAGGTTTTCTCCGGCTTCTGCGAGGCTGCTGAAACAGGGCAGGTACAAAAATGTCATTCTCAGGTCAGCTGCCATTACAAAGCCGCTTCTTGACTTCGTTAATCTTGCCAAGTCTCATCAGAAATCAGTTATCCAGCTATATTCAACTGACCAGAACCTTGCAAGCCCTGGATTTGTGGAATACTTACTGGAAGCAGGTGTGAATTCCTTCATGATAGACATCTACGGGCATAGTCCTGCAACGCATGACAGAAAGGCAGGACAAGGCAACTTCCTGAAAATGATGAAGCTAATAAGTATCCTTGCAGAGTCAAAAACGCATTTTGTTGCAAACTGCGTGATTGACGAGCATAACTGCGCTTATCTTGCCAAAACAGTATCTATGCTTTTCAGATCAGGCGCGTTTCACGTCCAGATAATCCTGTCAGAGGATGCGCGCAAATCGGAAAAGCTCACTTGGCAGATGATAAAGCTGCGGAAGATAAAACTCAAGCCGCAGAACTATTTCAGGATAATGAACTTTAGCCAGAAGTCGGAATCCTATGAATCAGCAAACCCGATGAGGTATTATCAGGCAATGATAAGTAGCCATGCCCGTGCAAAAAAAGTCATTGGCTACGGCAAGGAGCAACTGCTGAAAAAGCACAAGCTTCTGGACGCATTTGCCCGTATTGATGGAAGAACTGCGTATATGGGCAGGAGACTTGTCAACGAGTATGCGGCAGGCACTAATATGGAAAACGCAATATCGCAGTTGAATTCAAAAAAGCTCGGCATCCTGAAAGCCGCAGGCACAGGCAGCACAGACCTGGTTTCTGTGGAAGACAAGCTTGAGGAACTGGCCGCAAAGAAAAGGGCTGTCCTGAACCAGTATGATGAATTGCAAATGAGCCGGGCATACAGCTCAGGCAACCAAAAGCCGCGCTCTGGAAAGCTTGATAGGGCTTTGGAAGTCATTGATGACGCGAGGGCTGTGCTGATGGCAAAAAAGCGCAGGCTTCTGAGCCGCGCCAAGGCAGAGCAGGAAGTTAAAAAGGCAGACAAGCTGCTGCAAAAGCTTTCTGCAGCCCTTAACCGGCACCAAAGCCGCAGGATAAATCCGCTTAAGGACGAAATATCAGAACTCCTTTACCAGAAGGAAGTTATGCTTAATAAGGCGGGTATATTTGATGAATTCGCCATTTTAAACCGCAAGCAGGAATTCCATGAGAAGGAGATAGGGCTAATAAGCCGTGCGATGAGCGGCTTTAAGCAGTAGTCAAAAGGTTGTGAAACATGAACGTGCTGATTGTAGCGCCAGAATTTCCCCCAAGCATAGGAGGAATGGAGGTTTACGCCGCTGAAATAGCTGCGGCAGTGGGGAAGAGCTGCAGGCTTACTATACTGACTAATGTTTCTGGCAGGCATTACAGCCCGCATCCTTTTAAGTTCCGCGCAAAAGTCATAAAGCTTCTCACAGGAGTTGCTGAAATAGACGACAAAACTATTCTTGATGCTGCCAAGTCGGAAAAAGCGCAGCTGGTCCACATTATGAATGCTGGGCTGTCAACCGCAGCTAAAGGGCTTAAGCAGGCAGGCATTTCTACTGTAATAACAGTCCACGGAAAGGACTTTCTCAGATCTTGGGTCTTTGTATCAAGGGAATCCATAAGAAAAGGGCTGCTCTGTTCTGACAGGATTATTGCTGTAAGCAGCATGGTTAGGGAAAGACTATTCAAGCAAGGTATCAAACGCAATGTTGCTGTAATCCCGCATGGCACAGACCCCTCCTTATTCAGGCATTCCAGGAAGGACAAGGCGCTAGCGGAGTCTTTAAGCATCCCTGACGGCAATATGGTTCTGATGACCTGCTGCAGGGTTGCAAAAAAGAAGAACATTGAGGCAGTGATCCGTTTGCTTCCAGAACTGGAAGGAGCCACTTATATTGTTGCCGGACCTGTTTCAGACACGCAGTATTACAGAGAGCTGAAGGAGCTTGCTTCTGACTTGGGCGTCAGCGAAAGGGTTATTTTTGCAGGGGCTGTTGAGTATGGCAAGCTCAGCAAATACTACAACCTCTCCGACATCTATATCATGCCGTCAATAGAACCTACAAGGGGCGACATAGAGTCATTTGGCATTGCTTACCTTGAGGCAGCTTCATGCGGCAAGCCAATCATTGCAAGCAAGTATGCAGGTGCAGCGGACATCATTAAGAAGCACAAAATCGGCTTTGTTGTTGATCCGAGAAACAAGAATCAGATGCTTCGGAAGGTAAAGCTGCTGCTCAGCAACAAGAAACTCAGGGAAAGGATGGGCAGGAATGGCAGGAAGCTTGTCGTGAAGGAGTACAACTGGAAGAATGTCGCTAGGAAGACGCTGCATGCATATAAGGACGCCATAAGGAAGAAGGCTTTGGGAAAAGTATCAATTGGGCACAATAAAATTTGAATACCGGTTGATATTTTTACCTATCAAATGATAAAAAAATCTTCCATGCAGTGGGTTTTGAAAGTTTTTTAGTTTACATCCAAGAATTTTGATTCAGGTCACAGAAAATCAAAAACAATAAATAACAACGGCTAATGCTCCTGCTACATGCACAGCCTTGGCACAGGAAACAGGGATTTGGTGAAATACGCCTTCCTTTTCCTTCTTATGCTGCTCGTCCTGCCTTTGCTTAACATAGTATCAGCAGAATCCGCTCCCCTTTTCATGCAGGTTGATTTCATCTTCCACTCGCAAAGGGCGTATCTGGCTGTTGCTCTTGCGCTTGTAGCGTTTTACTTCATAGCCCGCGACAAGGTTTTCCACGAGCCGAAAAAAAGCAGGGCGAACTGGCTTTTCCTCGCGGCAGGGCTTGGGCTGTTTGTACTGGTTTCCTTCATCCAAGTCCCTTTCTTCACTGCTTTGCAGAGCGGCTTGGCGCAGGTTGATGGGCAGGGAATCCATTACGACAGGCTTGGGCTGCTTGGAACGACTTTTACTCTTGGTGACACTGAGCTATCAAACACAAATATCGCAGTCAAAAGGGAAGTCATTATCAGCAATTACGATTCCTTGTCTCAGAAGGTTGCTGTCAGATGGTTCGGCTCATGGTCGGGAAAAGGCAACCTGTCCGACAAGACAAAGGTAATTTTAGCTGTCAACGACAAGGAATTTGATGTCAGCAGCGAGTTCCTTAAGGCAGCCAAGAATGAAGTTGCGCTTATGTCTGTGCAGGTGGACAAGGCAGCTTTAAAACCAGGCAGCAACTCGCTGATGCTCAGGCTTAACAGTTCAGGGGACAAAGCAACAATAAGCGTTGCCAGGCACTTTTACTACCACACAGACTCGCTTGTTTCTTATGACAGCGGCAAGACATTCAGCCGCGATGACGGTATTGTTTTGCTGTTTATTGACGACGGCAGAAGGCCGGGCTTTCTGGAAAGCGCGGTTTTCCTCTACAAGCCGCTGCTCATACTGGCGGCATTTATACTGCTCTTCATAGGGCTTTTTGGCATACGGTTTTCAAAGCACCTTTATGCTGCTGCAAAAACAGAGGTTTACGCTTCCGTTCTTTCAGCTCTGGGCTTCTTCATGCTGCTCAGGCTGCTGGAAACATACTGGAAACCAATAGCCCTTGCAGCACTGGCAATAACAAGCCCTCTTCTAAACCTTTTCTTTCACAACGCAACTCTTGCTACGGATGGCATGCGCTGCCCTCAAATAGGGCTGTCTGAATACTCTGTCATGGTTTGCAAGGGCTCATCCGGCTTTGAGTCAGCAGTCTTGTTCAGCTTCTTATCCCTGCTCATACTCGTCACGAACTGGAAGTTCATATCCCAGCAGAAGTTCCTGCTGCTATACGTGCTCGGGCTGCTTGGCACGGTTTTAGTCAACGGGCTCAGGATATTCCTCATACTGACTATAGGCGCTCTGTTTTCGCGGGAATTCGCATCCGGCTTTTTCCACACAAACGTCGGATGGGTGATGTTCCTGCTTTACTCGGCAGCGTTCTGGCTTTTGTGCCTGCCTTTGATAAGAAAAAAGGGTTAAAATGATAGAATACCTGCTGCCTTTCGGGGCTTATGTGGCTGCGCTGCTGCTCCCGCTTGTGCCGGGCATCGCCATAAGCGCCCATGCTGCTTATCTGGCAGAAATACTTTTTGTTGGCCTGCTTCTTGCTGTTTTCTGGAAAAGGTACAAAATCACCTTCAGGCTCTCGCCATGGCCCTTTGTTACAGCAGCAGCAATATTCCTCTTATGGATAGGGCTGGAAGGAAGATACCCTGCTTTTGGCACTTCGTACTTTGAGCCGCCAAACACATTTTACCTTCTGCTGAAGCTGGTTGGCAGCTCTACTGTTGTAGCGGCTGTTGAGGAACTGTTCACAAGGGGGTTCCTTGCGAGATACCTGACTGCGAGGAACTGGAAGGGACTGGCTTACGGCAGGTTTAATGCTGCGTCATTCGTAATAACAGTCCTGTTTTTCGGGTTTGCGCACTACAGATGGCTGCCTGCGCTGATAAGCGGAGTCCTTCTTAACCTGCTTATCATGAAGGAGAGGAATCTTGGGAGCACAATAATGGCTCATGGGGCTGCCAATCTGCTGTTGGGCTTTTGGGTTGTTGGCACTGGGTCGTGGGGTTTGTGGTGATTTGGCTGCGGGTTTATGCAAAATCTTGACTTGGCTGCCGCAAAAAAGAAACGTTTAAATAATAGGAAGCGTAAAAATGCTGTATGCGTAGGATCTACAAATCAATAATCGGCTTATTTATGTTTCAAATAATGTTGTTGGCTTTATTAGCACCCTTAACTATGGCGCTGGAGTCGTCTTCTGGTGGCGGTGGCGGTGATGATTGCTGTTCAAAATGTGGAGACTGTTCTCCTGAATTTTCAGCAGTCACAGCATTAATCGCCCTTTTGGGAATGGCTTTTTTATTAGCGCTTTTTCGAAAGCGTATAAGGTCCTATGTAGGGGAATAATTTATTTCACACTTATTCTTATTTTGTCAAGAAAGAAATTCCTGTCAGCTACCAAATCTCCGGTTTCAGAAAACTCTTGCACATCATCTGTAAAAGCTGGTTCAATAGTGTAAATGTGCCCTTTAAGCAATATTGGCTGAGTCTGAAAATCTTGCCATTCACTAGAATTTATCGTGATTTTGCCTACCGTAGTCCCGTTTAAACTTAACTGAATAACCGGCCATTTCAGATAAAGTACCCTATCCCCCTCATATACAAATGTGAAATTCCTGCTGTTAATCTTTATATCGGCCAGTGTATAATTGACGATTCCATAGTCCTCTTCAATACGCACTACCTTTCCTATCTGAGATTTTTCCTTTTCGAGATAGTTTACCAGTTCAGAATAATTTGCCGTGTCTGCTCTGTAACTCTCCAGTTCTGTTTGAGTCGTAACTAACCACATTACATTGATCGTTTGATTCGGGTCTATTTTTAAATCACCCTTTAGCACATCATCCGTTGACATGCCTTCAGGCAAAATTAATGTTTGGTTAGTTCTGTAAGGAAGGTTTCCAGGTTCCTCGCCTGCAGGGTCTGCCCTTGCTACAAGCGTAAAAATTACATTTCTGCCAGCCCATTCCTTCGGCAGCCTTAGCTCACTTGAGGCGTACCCATTACGATAAAAAGCCAAGCCCTGTCTATCAGCATAAGGTCCTCTAAGTACTTTCATATTCTCTGCTTCTATAACTATTTCTTTCACATTATCTGTTTCGCTCTTAGACATGAATTTATAAGCCACTAGCGCAGTTGTGCCGATTAGTATCGTCAGGATGATTGCCAAAATAGGTAAATTGCTCTCAGCGCCCTTCAACATTTTCTGCCTGACAAGTGCAGGCATAGCCTTAGAGGACATATACTATCGGTACAGTGTTCACACATATATAAACGTTTGTTTTTATTTCCCAGTAAAGAAATCGAGGGTGGAGATAATGTTGATGCGTGTGATCTCCAGCGTATTTTAATGGAAAGATTTATATTTGAGCATTTTTGTAGTGCTATTATGCCTGACTGGTCTTCAAACAACTTTAAAATCTTTATTTTTGGGTTTATAGCTTTTTTATTCATATTTGCTTTCTTTCAGTTTAACCGTCGAGATGTACAAAGTCAGCAATATGATCAGAAACTTGATTATAATGGATACGCTTTTATGAAGAAAGAAGGGCATTGGTTCTTGGAATGGCAGCGCGATGGAAATACCGTATTTATACCTTTTCGATTAAGTCCTATTGAAGTTGAAGATGTTACTGTATCAGGAGGCGCAAAGCCTGAATTTCTGGGCGACCCGCGAAACTTAACCCCGGATGTATACGAAAAACCTATTTATAAAACAGAGGATGTTGGTTCTCGCAACCCCAAATACGTTGTGTTTTCTCAGTACGAGTTACGGGAAAATCTTTACGATGCTTTTGATATGCAGCCTTTTATAGTGCCAGCATGTACTGATAGTAAGTTAAGGGTTTGCTCGGTAGTCCCAACGGTGACCTGTGATTCAAAAGATAAGCGCGTAATATACGTGAAGAAAGGAGGTAAAGCGGAAATAATATTTAATGACAACTGCATTACATAGACTGCTTTATATTTGGCTGGGAATAATGGACTGATTTTTGTCAAATGGTTAGTTCACTTTAGCAAATTAATGGAAAGAGGTGCGTGTGTGACTGCTTCAAAGGTCGGTAAATTCAACTATGGTTCAGTAATGCCCTTCTTGATTCTTCTGATTGTTGCCGAACTGTTCATCATGGTATATTCTGCCGCGAAGCCTTCAGAAGCGATAGTCTTAGAAGCAGAAAGCATGAGTCGCAGCAAGGCAGCGGAACTGCTGCCCCAAGGCGTGGTATTCACTAACAAAGGGCAGGTTTCCGGTGCCATGGAGATCCCGCAAAGATTGATTAGTCAACACGACCTGTACATTGCACTATATGCCAAGGCAGATCCTGTTGAGTCCAGACAGGGCACGTATATTGTTTCCTACGTCTTGCTTAACAGCAGCGCAAGCCAAATCCTGAACAACCCGTGGGAAGAAGGCGAAATAAGCATACAAGTGGCAACTGTTGAAAACGGCTCAAGGAAAGAGAGCTTTGAAAGGTGGCCTTACGGCAAGGCAGTCAGCATCTTAAGAAACGTGTCCCTTGGAAACATGCCCAGACTGCCTCCTGCCAGCATGGCTGTGGCCACAAATATCAGCTCCTTCAGCGATGTCGGCTTTGATGTTGAATACCGAAAATATGACGAAACAGAAAAATGGCCGGTCGCTTCATTGTATGCTGGCAACCGCTATTTGGGCAGCGTAAGGGTTGATTCAGAAAGATACGCAAATTATCTGCTTGTGGTTCCTGCCAAGGACCTGCGGCCGGGAAGATTCAACATGGTGCTGAGATTTGACAACCCTTACAGGAGCAGGTCAGGCGAAACAAGGAAATTATACGTTGACAAAATCATAATATCAGGGGTGACTTAATGGCTGGTTCGTATTCCAAGCGTTTTTCATCGCTGCTCTTAGTGGCAATCTTTGCGG
>JACPIG010000079.1 GCA_016188205.1 Candidatus Woesearchaeota archaeon | reverse complement strand
CCGCATGAAAAAGGGGCAGATAACCCTGTATATCATGGGCGCGATTGTACTTCTGTTCATAATTGGCGCTGCATATTTCTGGTTCAGCAGGGCACAAGGAAGCTATAATGCAGGGGTTTCTGGCAACGGCGATGCCATTAATTTATATGTGCGGGCATGCCTTGAGAAAACTGCACAAACAGGAGTTGTCAGCCTGGCAAAGAAGGGCGGGTATTATGACCTATCGCAGGTCAGTCACTATAGAAAGGGGGTTCTGGAAATACCCTACTATTTAGACAAAACCGACAGAACCCCTTCACTAAGCACTCTTGAAAGCGAGTTCTCAAAATACGTGAACAATGAACTGCCAAAATGCGCGGACATGAGCCTGTTCATAAAGCAGGGACTTAATATAAAGACAAGCCAGGTGACTGCAAAAACCACTATTGCTGACGGCAAGATAATTGTGGAAACCAACTACAGAATCGCCGCAAGCTCAGGAAATTCCAAATACGTGCTGGAGAAATTCAGCACTGAGATAAAAACAGAATACAAAAAGACGCATGAAATAAGCGCGGAACTGGTAAAAAAGGCAATAAGCAATCCCAAGCGCAGAGACCTGACGTATTTTTCGAAACTCGGGCAAACGGTAACAGTGATTCCGCAAAACAGCAAGATAGACACCTACATAATAACTGAGCCGGGGTACAATTTCATCTTCGCGGTGAAAACAGAATGAAAAAAGCAATAATAATCATTTTCTTTGCGGCAATTCTCATTTTGCAAACGCCGCAAACACAGCCTGCAGAAACGCAGCCAGTTAACCTGGGCGCGTCAGGCGACACAAGAGAAGCTTACGACTGCTCAAGGTGCGCAGCCGGAACAGAAAAATGCACATCGCCGTCCAGCGACTACACGGTTACAGTAAAC
The DNA here is from genome assembly GCA_016188205.1 of Candidatus Woesearchaeota archaeon. Classification (GTDB taxonomy): domain Archaea; phylum Nanobdellota; class Nanobdellia; order Woesearchaeales; family UBA10216; genus JACPIG01. The sequence goes on along the minus strand of JACPIG010000079.1, from coordinate 20,962 downwards.
GGAGTAATTGAAGAAAGGCATGATAATGCCCAATGCACACTGGACTGGGGCTCGGCGACTTTCGACTTCTCATTAGTTTCTATGGCGGCATTAAATAACAACATTGAAAAGGTGAGCGACGAAGCTTTGAAAAACAACATCCACAGAATAAGCGACCTCGCAGGGCTGGCCTCGCAGGAGGCAAAAGATAAGCTGAGCAAGACATTCAGGGAAAAATATGGCGTTGATTTTGGAGTGACAGACGCAACAGGCAAGGTAACAATAAATGAGGAAGGAGTTTTAAGCACAAATGGAATCAGCATATCAATGCCCGAATTAAAAAACATCGATGGGCTGAACGGCATAGAGCTGTACACTATTGCATCAGCCAGCGGAGACGTGCAAAACGGGGTAAGATACAAATACGGAAGCAATAGCCAGGTCTTTGATGTTGTGGGGACATTCAGGTCCTTATCAGCCGACTCAAACGGAAACCTGGTTGTTGACGGATTCAAAGCCAAATTCTCTGAAAAATCCGGCAGGATAGGAATCAACAACGGGTACGTAACGACAACAAACGCATACGTGGCGGCAGATAAAGACGAGATATATGGGGCGGCTGCCTTTTTCATGAACAGGGACGGAACTATAGACAAGGTTCGCCCTGTGACCCTGAATGGGGAGAGGACGTGGGCATGCTTTGACGGCAGGGAAAAATGCAGCCACAACAACCCTGAGTGGGACCTGATTTTGGGGGATGCGCAGGGAAGGTATGATTTTGACGATTCAAAAACCAGCGCGACAAAAGTATGCCTTCACTGCCCTAAAGAAAGGCTGGACGAGCTCGAATCAGAGATTGAGCAGGGGAGCATACAAGGGTATGCGTTCTGGGAGAAAAAGCAGGACTCAAATGGCGACTTTTCAGACGCTCTGGAAATGAGGGGGAAACTGCTTTCAACATTCAACAACAACTTCATAGAAGGCAACGATATAAACATCAAGTACAGCGTTATTAGTGATGGAAAATATACGGACATGGATTTCAGGTTTCTTGCAGATTCAGGACCAAAAGCTTGGAAGAGTCATTGCACACGGGAAATCGCTTGAACTGTACAAGGACGATGACGGTACCGTGCATATAAATGAGCATAACTATGCAGGAGAAACCACAATGCCGCTGCATTCCAACGCGTTCATAAAAAACGCCGTGTTCAATGAAAACGACATAAGCGCATCAACCCTGCACTCATATGGCGGCAGCCAAATAAAATCTATAAGAGATAATGTATATGGCGCCGATTACAATGACCTTGACCCGAAAGTAATAGCATACCTGAAACAGAAGAATCCTGATGCTGATGAAAAAACAATCAGGGAAGAATACCTGAAGGTTGCAATAGGGACGGACTATGCGTTTGACAGCACCGGCAAAAAGGCGAAAAGCTATGAGGAAGCCTATTCTTACGGGAACAAAATATACAGCCTCGCAAACAAGGAAGAGGATGAAATGAGGGCTGGTGTGCCTGAGAGAGGAGAAAAAACTATCATAAGGCAGGAAACCTTCATAACCACGCCTGACAAACTACGAAGAATACCTGAACATGAAGTTCGAGCGGGATGCGTGGCAGAGACATTCAAGCGATGGGGAATTCCAGAGCCTCGGCAGGGAAGACCAGAAAAAAGTGATTGATGCAGAACTCACGTACATGAGACCCCTCATCCTGTCAAAGGCAAAATTGAATGAGGTCAGAAACAGAATAGAAGAGATACAGGAGAAAAAGGGGGCTGAAGGCGGGATAAAAGAGGCTGGAATGCTTGTGTATGAGAACTGGCTCTACAAAGACGACCTGGCATCATACTGGCAAAGGATGAAACAGCTTGAAAAAGAGGAAAAAGGAAACCAGGAAGTTATCCAGATGGCAAGGCAGGGCAAAACGCTGTCTGAAATAAGAAATGAGTATGCGGATTCGGAAAACATACAGATGGCGTTCAAGCAGCCAGAGCTGAAATTCCTGTACAACCAGGATGCCATACAGTCTGCAATAGCAAACGGGAAGACCGCTGTTGAGATAGACGGGGAACATTATGACATCTCATCAGAAGACAGAATAAGAGAGCTGGTCATAGGCAACTATATGTCAACGGCGCAAGCGCATGAAGGGCTGAAAAACTGGGCAGAAGCCAACAATTACTATCTTGCAATGCTGAAGCTGACAATGGGCGATGATGACTATAAAACACTTGAGGAGGCCATAAAAGCCCATCCGGACTTAGTCTATTTCAAAACCTATTTCCTTTCCAGTTCAGAGTTTACAGAGGGCACGTTGCTGTACGCATACCCTGATGAAGTAAAGGAACTCATTCGCACGGGGCAAGTGAATGAAAAACTTCTTGAGGCATACATAAACAATAAAGAAAGAATGAATTCCAACAGCGTTGATGTAAGGGGAGTTGCAGAACTGATACTGCCAAAAGACTATTGGCAAGTTGCCCTGAACCTGCTGCCTGAGGCAAGAGGCACATTTATAGTGGCAAAAGCGGCAACAGGAACTGTCGTGAGGCAAGCAACAAAAATCATGCTGAAAGAAAGCGCTCACCTCGCAGCTGTGGCCATTACAGGATTCGGCCCAAAAGGCGGCGCTGAAGGGGCAGAGCGCCTGCTGGCATTAAAGAGCAGGGAGGGAATGGCTTCTGCTCTTGAAAAAATTGAAATAGAAGGGACCTGGAAAGGGCTGGTTAATCCTCCAACATTGGAAAGGCCAAGACTGGACTTGCCTGCAGCAGCATTAACTGGCTGTGACGTGTGCGCAGGCTCAATCCCGACCTTGGAAGACGCGGAGAACATGGCAAGAAGGATAGCAGACGGGACAGCCACAGAGAAAGAAATCAGTGATTATGCGCGAAGCCTTGCGGCCGCATATAATGAGGGGCTCATTGGCGATGCAGGAATTGATGCGCAAGCGAGGCTGATTGAGGATGCCAAGATACGCGGCGGATATGCGGCAACAGGGGGAACAGAAACGGCAAAAACAGTTCCTGAGGAAATCAGGAAAGCGGCAGATGATTATGCCTCAGGAAAGGCCGATGTTTCTGAGTTTGAAAGGGCGCAACAGCAACTCATGGAGTCATTTGTGGCGGGAGATATTGACCAATCACAGTTTGGTGAATTAAAAGCTGCCCTCGAAGACGCGCAGATGAGGCGCATTGAATTGGAAGACTCTGCGCGCGGAATAGCGAAAGGAGCAAGCCACGCGGAAAAAGAGGGGTATCTTGCCGCTGAAGCAAGGGATGAAATAGTCGAACAGTTTGAGAAGCAAAGCGGAGAGATTGGCGAAACTGCAGCGGCAAGGCAAACGGTGACTGACTACGGGGATGAACTGGTGGAAGAGATAAATGAGAAATTTGACGATTTCCAAAAAGAAGCCAGTGTTACATTTAAATCCGAGGAGATGCTCGATGAAGCCACTCTTAAGGAGGATTATATAGACCGATTGCTCGGTGATCATGGGTTAACTTCCGGCAAAATCACGCCGGTTTCTGATCTGGAGAGGGACAGGCTGGCAGAGACGATTCTTGCCCTTAAGGAGGATGGCTTCAAAGACGATGAGATACAGTATCTTGTGGAGCTTGTTCTGTTTCAAAGCAGGGAAGGAGCTGCCACATCACTTGCCAACCACGGAATCAGCCACCTTGCTGATGACTATTTGTCGCTGCGCAAACTAATGGAAGAAGCGGGCTTTTCTCCAACTCCGGATCAGAGAAAAGCAATCGCCCAGGGGGCAATATTGCACGATATAGGCTACACTTCTGACGTAATGAACTGGGGGAAAGGAAACGTGCACGGGCTTTCCTTTACAAAGGCTCATCCGGAATTGGGGCGCGAATTTATTACCGCCCCGGCAACTGCTGCCAAGTTAAAAGCGATGTATGACAATCCTGAAACCGCCGGGGAAATGCTGAAAATAGTTGATTCTATGGCGGGAGAGCACGCTGTAGTGTCCAGAGATTTCCTGGATGCTGCAAACTGCCTGCCGAAATGCAGTCCAGAGCAAGAAAAAGATATGATTGTAAGAATGTTTGGGCTTGTTGATGATGCGGGGGTAGGCAAGGATACCACACTCATGCAGGATGCTGATGTGTGGGGCGAATTATTGGAAATGAAAGGTGACCCTCCAAAAGCGACGTTTAATGAAGAAGGGATGCAAAGGCTGAAGGTACAGTATGGCTGCGGGGAAATCCCTAAACCTCCTTCCTGCGTTGCTTTAGATACAATGTCAGCAGGAACATTCTCTTTTAACGGCCCTAGGCTTGCAGTTTCGCCAAAATCGGAAATTAAAATTGTTGCCCGCGACGGAAAACGTGTAGCTGTAGTTGAAATCGAGTATTCCCAAGAAGCTATAGGACTGATGTATGATGTCGGAATAGCCAGGAAACCTTATTATACTGCCAGCGATTTCCCCTGCGATGCGCCGTGTGAAGATAATATGATGCGTGCGCTGAGAGGCGAAGATCCGTATGGGAACGGACAGGTCAGATTGGGGATCAATTCGGCCGGCGTTGAGCTGTGGGCCAAGAACTTCCACATCGGCTGTGAAGAAACGCTGTTGGGGCGAGATGTCTGCAGAACACTTATGAGAAAATGAGCCGCGAACTTAAAGAAACACTGGAGAGGGTCAGAGATGCGCTACGCGTAATGTACTCTTTCCAGAGAGGGTTCGTAGTCAAAAAATTCCCAGACGACTGGCATCAAAATAACAATTTTTTACAAGAGTTTGGAAGGTTCAGGAGCTTAATAGGGAACAACAGAATAACTGCGATTTGCATTGGAGAAAATATCGGAGAATTAAGAAGTTTAGCAGAACGTTTTGTGCAGGCAGCAGGAATTCTGTGCAGAATAGACATAGGCAGGTATAACGAGCGCCCCTCTTTCTCCAAACTGGATGTTAAACCGGAATCTGTGAGTGGGGCGCAGCTTAAAAGGTACTTTGATATACTGAAAGCCATAATTGAAGAATTCCTAAAAGTATATGCTGAAAGAAGGTATGATTTTTAGGCATATTTTGTGCTGTATTTTGTTATTTCGGCAGGATAGCACAAGAAATATATACACGGTTTATCCACACATGGTTAAAATGAAGGTTTCGGGAATAACAGAACTGGCGGTCTTGAAGGGCTTTATAGAAGGAGAAACAATCCTTGTTAATCCTGTTATGCCTGATTTAAGCGCTGCAACCAGCCCGATTGGCTTTTTAGAGGACAGAATTAATGCGTCAATGAGCGCGGCCAGAACAGAAAGGCCCGGTATATTTACTCCGCGCGGCGTGGGGGCTGCGGCGTTACGCCGCGTCGGCAGAACGGACTTGGCTGCACGGCTGGTTTATGCTCCTGCAGTAAGCTATTTGAACGGGCAGCGCCGTGATGTGAAGCGAATGGGAGAAGAAGGTTTTGTTTTTGCCTCATACCTGCAAGGGGCATCGGTTCTTCCTTCTTCTGTTGACAAATTTGACTTCGTCTTAGTTCCGGATTTGGTGCGTGGAGCTTCGTATGGTAATAATTATTGGCTGGTAAAGTTGTCGCCGCTGGAAGCCAAAGCATCCCGGGCTGCTTTTCTGCGCGAACATCCTGAAAAGACAGTAATAACTACAGGGTGCGTTTCTGAACACCCATTTTTCTATCAGAACACGAATACTGGTTTGGATGGTTCTTTGTACTTCAGCATTACCAATGGTGTTTGGAGGTTGCCTGCACATATTCACGCATACCGCAGGGATAGTATGTTCCCAAAAGCGCTATATGATTTAACGCACTCAATGCCGGGCTCAGAGCCAAGACATGCTGAACGGGAAGAATTCGTTCGGTTCTTAGAAAAAGCAAAGAATAAAGGGGCGGAAGTCATTGTTTTGGGAAGAACAAGCGAACTAACGGGAGATTTGCATGTGGAATTTGTAGGGAACAGAAGAACAGGAGAGGCTTTTTATCTTAGCGTGCGACAGACAGGAGAGCCAAGCCTTATCCGTGAGCAGAGAGCTGCCTAATCACCCAAACCACTTCCCAAGCCCTTCCTGCCGTTCCTTGTCCCTTCCGAAGACTTCCTCAATCCTTTTCCTTGTGAGCTCAAGAGTCTGGATTAAGTAAGGAGAAACACTGTATTTCGTGGCAAGGCTCATTGCAGGGCCAAGATACTTGATGATTGCGCCTTCGGAAACAGTGAAGAGCAGCTTGCCTTTGCAGTCGCAAACGCCTGAAAGGGGAGGCCGCCTGAACTTTTTGCTGCATTTAGAGCACCTGAACTGCTGCGTAGAAAATTTCCTCAAATTGCCCTTTATGTCGCGCAGAAGGTGCTTCTCTATAACAAGCCGGGCAACATCTGAAGCGTCAACAGCCCTTATCTTCTCTGCAAGAGCCATCTGCCCCTTAAGCTTCTCCTCCATTGAAGGCAGGGTAGCGTAAGCAGAATGCCGGTTGCCGGAGTTTATGCTGTGCAGCCCGTGTGTAAAGCCAAACCCTTCGTACTCGCCCTGCGTGCCGAGCCTGCTGCCAAGAAGCTCAATCTCCGCAGCATCCCAGGGCAGCTTCTGCTGCAAAGCCGCTTCGTAAAACTCAAGCGGGTAACGCCATGCCACGTCAAACCTGTGCGCCATGTCGTCAACCTCTGCAGGAACAAGCTTTGCAGTGAGGACAAGCGGAGCATCCATTGTCTTTGCGCCGCGCTTGTCAGGGAGGAACTGGCGGGAGAAGTTAAGCAGCCCGTCCATAAGAAGCATCACGCAGGACTCGTCGCCGTCTGCATCGCGCCTCATGGCAGCGTGGAACAAAGGATGCGCAAGCAGTGTGCGGGTTTGCGAGAAGCCAATAATCCTGCCAACTATGCCTGAGGATGTGTGCGGGGCGAGCCCTATAACCAGCTGCCCAACAAGCTCTGCCATGGACTGAAACCCGTAGAAAGGCTTTTCGCCATAAAGCAATGAAAGCTCGTCGTCAATAAACCGGGAAACCCTGAAAAGCACTTCATCCGCGCTTTCATCGCCAAACCCGGAAGGAAGTATCACGTCCTGCGGCTTCAGCTCAAGCAGCTGCTCGCTGCCGGTGAGAGGCGCTCCGTTAACATCCTGCCTGTAGCCGAGCCCGACAAGAGTGCTGGCTTGCGTCCCTACCTCGGAAGGCCTGAAATGTGTCAGGGGAAGCTCAGTCATGTCATACCTTATTGTGCCGTCTTTGTTGACGCAAAGGTCGTGCATTGCCCTCAGTATTCCCTTTGCAATGTTTTCAGGAATGTGATCCTTGTTGGACGTGCCCCTGACTCCCTTGACTATGTCCGGATAAGACCTGACTCCCAGCTTTTTAAGAGCTGAGTCAAGATAGTAATGCGCGTCTATTTTAGATTTTCTGTACCTGCGCGCGCTGCCATGCATGCACGACTGTTTTTCAATAACTCCGCAAGTCATGCAGAAATACATTGCTGTTGCTGCGGTGCCGCAGGCAGGGCACATTGAATAGATTGATTCCTTGCCGCAATTTCTGCAGAAATTCACAGGGAAATCAGCTGTAACCCCGCCCGCAGCCACGGCATCCTGAACGCTCCTGAGCCTGCCACCCTCATTGCCAACCGGGAAAAGGGCGTGGGGCGAGCCTGTTAATGCGCGCATCTTTGCCTTTTCAGGCCTTCCCATCCTGGCACCAATAAATGTGCCTGACTTATCCCTGACCTTAACATGGGATATGGCATTGATTATTTCAAGAGCACCGTTCCCTTTCTCAACAAGCTCAACGACCTTCGCTATTGAGAAATCTTCAAGGCGAAGAACCTCTATAAGCGCCTCTGCATCATGACCGGAAATGACAACATACTCGCTGGTGACAACCTCGTGAGGAACGCCAACAAGCTCAAGATAGCGCTTGCTCTTGGACAAAGGAAGAATAATCTTCACCTGGCCGTCATTCCTTATGTTCCCCTTTGAAAGCCAGTCAGCAAGCTCAAGAAGCTCCTGGCCTGAAATCGTGCTCCAATAAAAAGTGTATAAAGGATGAAGGGGAACTCCCAGCTTCTGAGACAGCCTCAGCGCTGTGCTGAAAGCAGGCTTCACGACAAACGGGCTGCCCAGAATCGCCTGAAGCTCCTCAACAGAAACATCCACGTGCTCTGAAAGCTTTTCAAGGTCAAGATTCCCAAACAATCCAACTGTTGCCTTTTCAACCTCCTGAACATACCATTCGTCACAATAACCAGCGGGCACGAGGGGCTTTGCCCTGTCGAAAAAGTCCCCATAGCTAATCAGAATGTCGCCCAAAAACAGTATTTCTGATATTTCATCAAGATGGCGCCTGGCAGCAGCTTCTGTATCCAGCCTGACAACGCTCCCATCCAAAAGCCTCACTATCGGCCCATCAATGCTGTCGGCAGGAGTTATTGCTGCAGCCTTCCCAGGCCTCTCAACCTTGAGCTGCGTCCCTGTAGCTATGTAGTTGTTCAGCACCACCATTGTGGCAGGGCTCATTCCTGCGGCAGAAAAGCCGCTCATCCTTGTCTTCCCATACCTGAGCCTGAAACCGCCCTGACTCAAAGGATATGTAAGCACAGGCCTTCCGGCAACCAAATCAGATATGAACGTAAAGTCAGGAACAAGCCCCTGCCTTTTTGGCCCTGAACCGCCCTGCTTCCTCAAAGACATGAAGCCTGAAAGGAAATCCCAGTCCAGGCCAAAATCCTTTCCCCACACCCTCAGCTCCTTCCACAGCTTAGGGGCTTTGAAAGCGAGCATGGAAAGAACCAGACAAACCCCCGAACGCACCCTGTTTGTATCAACCCTTGGCAAATCCTTGTAATTGCTCACCTCAATGCTCTCTGTCGGATCACCATCAATCTCAACAGGAAGATTCCTGACCAAAAAAGATATTTCAGCCTCGCTTGGCTTGTACTGAAGGTTTGTAACCCGCTCATGATAGTCGTAAAGCTCTGCGAAGAACCTCTTTACTTCAACATCATCAGGATCATAAGCTCCAAACCCCATTGTTTTTCTTATGTAGTCAGTGATTATCAGGCAAACGCCCACAGCAGTGCCTCCAGCCCCCCTTACAGGCCCTGCAAAAGAAGGCGCAAGGTATTCTATGCCGTCACGGCGCTTCTTTATCTTCAGCTCGACAAAGCCGTCAAGCGGAGCAGAAACTATGCCGGCAGTGTGATAAGCAAACCCAGTCCTTACGCCTGCTTCCATCGCCTCCTTCAAGCCTGAAAATTTGCAGAATTTTTCCTTAGCCACCTCCTCTGCGATTATGAGAGCTACAGGCCATGCCAACGCGCCATACTTCTTTTCCAGCTGCTCAATCCTCTTTGTAACGCCAGAGCCGGCTATTTGGGGAGTTACGGATGAAACAAGCCATTCAACGCGCTCAGCCATGTTCCTGGCAAGCGGTATGTCTACCTTTCTCTCCGGGTCATACCCCTTTTTTCTTGCAGAGACGCCTGCCAAGTATGCTTTTTTCAGCTCCAACTGGATTGACATGAAGTATTCTTCCATTTTTATTTTTTAGACCTGTACATTGAATCAATAAGCCGCTTAAGACCTGACCTGACTCTTTTATCATGGCCTGAATAAAGGCACGCATACGTGAGCATGACATCAACGGTTTCCCTGGCAAGGTCGTAAGTTCCTTTCTTAAGCGCCCACTTCCTCGGCTTCACCCTGTCATTGACCCCTTCCATAAAGACTTTCCTGACATTAAGGCGGCTTGACCTGCAGTAATGGTTCAGCACGCTTTCCAGCCCATAATAATTTGCAAGCGGATTCCTTATAGCAGCCCTTAAATGGCCAGTCATAACCGCCCTTTCCCCTCCTATCAGGGGCAGAAAGCTCCGCATCAAAACCTTCACCAAAGCAGACTTCTTGTCGCGAAGCCCAACACACATAGCCAGCTTCCCGCTTACAACAGGAGCAAGGATTGCCTTCACGTGGGCAGGCTGCAAACCAATGATGTCTGCGTCGCACAAAAACGTTACAGGGGCTTTTACATAACGAAGTGCCAGCCTTACCGCATTGCCTTTCCCGATGCGTTTCCTGACATGCACGAGCTTAACGATGCCGCTGAATTTTGAGATTTTTGCGATGCCCCTGACTATTTCCCTGCTTTTGTCGGTGCCGTCATCTACAACAATGACTCTCCTGAAAAAGCCAGAATCCGAAAGGGTTTTCACAACTTTCCCTATCGTTGCCGCCTCGTTATGCGAAGGGACAATCGCATCTGCCAAAAGGTGACTGGATTTTTTCATGCGTTTTTTCATGATTGCCCACCGAAGTTAAGTATCTTAGCCTCTCTGGTCTTAAGGTTGACTATCGGCACCCGCGCCGGCTGCGGATTATGGCCCAAACGCTCCTGAAAAGATGTCTTGCCCTGCCAGCAGGAGCTGCTTATCAGTGTCACGTTCCTGTAATTTGAAACAGACGCGCGGTGTATGTGGCCTGTGGCGAAAATATCAGGAACAGTGCTTATTACAAGATTGTCAGTGCTGTCAGGAAGATAAAGCGTGGATGAATGGGAAGGCGCGAGGTGCCTTCTTTGAAGCAGGAACTTCATTATCAAATCAGCCCGGTCATACCCGCCCTTCGCCCTTATGCTGTCAACATTGGCAACATAATAATCAAAGCTGTAGCCATGATAAAGGAGAACCCCTATGCCGGGAAACCCGGGCGAGCAGCCAATGTTGACAAAAGCAGGGTTTGAGACAGGATAAAGATTAGGAAGCTTAAGAAGGGGGGAGGCTATCTCGCCGTAAAAAGCCGGCTGGGGCTCTGATATGCGCGTTGAGTCGTGATTGCCTGGCGCGATTATTATCTTCTTGTCTGAAGGTATCCTTGACAAAAGCTCAGCGCAATGCTGATACTGCCCATAAATGTCCTTAATCTCAAGCTCCTTTTCCTGGTCAGGATATATGCCGACACCGTCAACAACATCGCCGGCTATTAATACGTACTTCACTTTCCCCGCAACCTCGCGCTGCTCAGGGCTGCCGACCATGCCGTTAATCCACTTAAGGAAGCGCGCGAACTCGTCGTAAAGAAACTTCTCAGAGCCCACATGAAGATCAGAAAGGAAAATCGCGTAGCCCTCATCAGGGCTTTTTTTAACATCCCTGGCAGGAATTTCCGGAAGCAGTATCCTGCTGGCGAAAACAGCGCCTTTGCTTGTGCCTGTAACGCCTATAACCTCATCAAGAACACATTCTTTTGCCGCGATAAAGGCGTTATGATTGGACTTGCTTGCCAGCACCCTGACAGCCCCTGTCTGGTCCTCCACAGTAAGCATAAGGTTGCCGTTCTTCGTAACCTGCTTGTCTGCGACCATGCCAATAACAGCGACGCTCTCCCTGTCATTCACAAACTTCAGCCTGCTTATTGTAGTAAGCCCCTGCATATCAGGCCTGTTTGCCAGCATCCTCTCAATCTGCCTGAAGCGCGAGTTGAAGTATGCGACAAAGTCCTGGCACTCCCTCTTCTTAGGCAATGCGCTGTAAGAAAAGGCAATATCAATATCAGCATAGCCCTGCTTTTGCGCCTCTTTCGTTGCGGATTGTGGCTGCTGAGAGCCTGCCAAATTCGCCCCTGACGCTTCCTTGGCAATCAAATCAATGCTGTCGCTGTCAAAAACACCATGCCCTGACTCCTGAATCCTTGAAAGCATCTCAGGCGTCACAAGGATATTCCTTTCCAAAAGCATAGCAACAGCCTTCTTCCTGTAGTCATCCATTTTTCCCAACACTAAAGTGAAAGTGCTTCCTCAAGTATGCGCTTCATCCGAGGAAGGGATGGTGCAGGAACAGACAGGGCTATCTCCCTTGTGCGGCCGTACCTTCCCTTCGATATGACCTTTACGCTGATTATGCCGAGCATGTCAAGCTCTGCAAGTATGTCTGAAACCCTCCTCTGAGTCAGAGGCCTCATGCTGATCCGACCGCAGACCGACTTGTAAAGCTCATATACATCGCCTGTAAATACCATCCCCTGCTTCTTCATGCTTATGGAGACCACAGCGTAAAGCGTTGCCTGCGACTGCCTGGGCTGTGACGTGAGTATCGCCATAAGCCTGTCTCTCTCAATTTTTTCATCGGCAGTGTCTATGTGCTTAATCATAACCTTGTCAAAATTGTTGCGCTCCGCTATCTCGCCGGCAACCCGCAAAAGCTCCAGGCAGCGCCGCGCATCACCATGCTCCCTGGCAGCATATGCCGCGCATTTCTCAAGAACACCCGCCTCAAGAACGCCTTCTCCAAAAGCCTCCTTTGCCCTGTGCGACAGGATGTCCTGAAGCTGGATTGCGTTGTAAGGCGGAAAGATTATTTCCTCCTCTGAAAGGGAAGACTTCACCCTCGGGTCAAGAGCGTCAAGGAAAACAAGGTCGTTGGATATGCCTATAATGGAAACTTTTGCTGACTGCAGCTCATCGTTTATGCGGGTAAGGTTATACAGTATTTCGTCGCCAGCCTTCTTCACAAGCTCATCAATCTCGTCAAGCAAAAGGACTATAACACCGCCAGCAGAATCAACAGCGCTGTGAAAAACCTTGTAAACCTCTTCGGTAGGAAGCCCTGTAGGCGGGATTGCCTTTCCAAACTCCCTTGCCAGTTGGGCTATGAGCCTGTATTCAGTGTCTGCGATTTTCTTAAGCTTGCAGTTAAGATACAATATGCTGACAGGAATGCCCCTGCCAACAGCCTGTTTTTTCAACTCCCTTGCAACATGCTTTACAGTAAGAGTCTTGCCAGAGCCTGCCTTTCCGTAAACAAAAAGGTTGGAGGGCTTGTCGCCACGCAACGAAGGAGCCATTATTCCAGCTATGGCGTTAATCTCCCTGTCCCTGTGGAAAATCGTTTCTGGGGTGTGTGCCGACTGGAGAACAGCTTTGTTCCTGAACAACGGCTTCGTGCTAAGGTAACTGTCAAAAAAACCGCCAAGACCTCTTTGCTCCATAAGCTCACCCTTAACCGTATAATGCGAAACTTCACAACGATAACCGGCTTCTCAACGCACAACCCACAACTCAGCTGCGCGGCAGCCGCACAAAACAACCACACAGCTCCCAAATCGCCAACACATCACCACACGCCACACTCTGTGACCTTCGTTTCTACTGGAGATTTTTGCAGAGGTTTTTGTGGTTGTGATTTGTTGATGCAGATGCCACCAGAACTTTTTGATATAACACCAAACTATAAAAAATGTTCTGTTTTGCTGGGTTTTCTGTCGATTTCTACTTTTGGGCTTATACGCTGTTTAACATACAAAAATTGTATCCTCTATATCTATAATATCTATATATCTAACCAGTTGTTTTCTATATTGTAAGTATTGTGATTGGGATTGTGGGTATGTGTTGGGTTTGGTTTGGTTTGTGTTTAATTTTTGTTTTGATTTTCTATCAATCGGTTTCCAAAACCAAAACCATCAACCAACGCGACCGGCTGTGTTGGTCCAGGCAAACTTTCCATAAGAAATCAAGGGGTTGGAGTCGTTGCGCTGTTAAAGCCTTACCAAAGCCCTGGGAAAACCCCGCAGAATCGAAGCAACAAAATCCCATTACAATTTTTGTTATACTATTTGCAAGTGGTAAAAACCGCAAGCTTTTTAAACTCCGAAGAATACCCACCATTTATGCTTATTCAAAAAGACTTTTTGCCGCAACTCAAGGCGTTCGGCCTGAACAGCTACGAGTCAAGGCTTTGGACAGCACTCCTGTCAAAAGGCACTGCAACAGCAGGAGAGCTCTCAGACATAGCCAACGTGCCAAGGTCAAGGGCTTACGACGTTCTTGAAAGCCTTGAAAGGAAAGGATTCATCATAATGAAGCTCGGCAAACCGATAAAATACGTCGCACTTTCCCCTGAAGCAGTGTTTGAAAGGGTAAAGAAGAAAGTGGTAGAGGATGCTGAGGAAAAGACAAACATGCTGAACAAGCTCAAAGGAACAGAGCTTCTCGCAGAGCTAAAGCTGCTGCACAAGTCAAGCGCGAACACAGTAGAACCGTTTGACATGTCAGGCAGCATAAAAGGCAGGAAAAACGTTTATTCCCATATAGAAAACCTGATAAAAGAAGCTACGAAATCAGTAACGATAATGACAACTGTGGAAGGGCTTCTGAGGAAAAAGGCAGCCTTGTCAAGGGCGCTCAAAAAGGCAAAGGACAGGGGAGTAAAGGTGACCATAGCTGCGCCATTAAGCAACATAAACAGCGCTTCACCGGAAGCAAAGAGCGCCATCAGCGAGATGAAGGAACTGTGCGAGCTAAGAAACGCCAGCGTAAAGGCGAGATTCTGCATAATAGACTCAAGCAACCTCGTGTTCATGGTGTCAGACGACAAGGAAACAAGCCCTGACTTTGACACAGGCATATGGGTAACCACTCCATTCTTCACTTCTGCATTTGAGAAGATGTTTGAGACAGCAACACAAAGCATAAAAATGAAGTGAATCAAAACCTTTTTATATAACCAATCCCAAAACTGATGTGTATTCATACCTTATTCGTGTAGGCACACTTGCCGCTATTGTATATTCTTTAAGGATACTCGTGCTCATGGAGCGCAGGATGGCAAGGATAGACGACAACATACTCCGCATAACAAAGCGCATAGTCAGGGAGGAATTCAAGATAGAGACCGAGGAGAAGAAGATAGAGTCTGCCCTTGGAAGAAGAAGAAGGTAGTTGGTTGTTTGTAGTTTGTAGTTTGTGGTTTGTAGTTAACTGGTTTTATTGCCTGCAACCTCGTCAATAATCAGCCCCTTGTTCCTGACAAGCTCTTCTGAAACAGCAAGCGTCTTGCCTGCGTCGTGAAGGTCCTCCAAAGAGATAAAATACCAGTCAGCATTATGCCTGAACGCAACCCACGGCTCAGCGTTGAGCATCCTTGCGAATTGCAACAGCTCGCTAATCTGCTTCTTGGTTATGTAGCGCGTATCGTCGGAGCTGGACTTGCACTCTATTGCAAGCCGCCTCAACCCGTTGCCTGCAATCACATCAGGGCTCGGATACTTTGTAGAGCCGCTCCCTGCAACACGAACAGCAAACCAGCCCCTGGCCCAAAGAAGATGAATCAGCTCCCTCTCTGCAGAAGTGCCTTTTGCCTTTAGGTTCATGCGCCAGCAATTGGAATCGGTCTTATATAAGTTTTTCCGCCTCTCCCGCCTTCCACGACTGGCAAGCCTTCAACTCCTGCAGCCCTGCCGTCAAAATTCATCCTTGGAATCAGGAAGCTTCGCAAGTCAGGAGCATAACTTTCAACAGGCTTCATGGCATCTATCTTCAACACGTTCATGTGCTGAACATGGAATTCTACAGGTTCCCTTCTTATGCGTTCTTCCCAGTCAGCAAGCATCTCCAAATCCCTCGGCAAGCCGCGTTCTGTAACCCTTCTTTTCAATTCTTCCTCGCTGATTGTCAGCTGCACTATTCTAAGTTCAGCACTATACAAAGCACATACTGATTCAAGGTTCTCCCTTATCCAAGGATTGGATGTTATCTCCTTCCTGAAAGCAGAGCTTAAAACCACGTTTATACCGCCACCAAGATAAGCGTGCATCCTTTCCCCAAGCTCATCATAGATTTGGTTTCTTACGGCAGCGTATTCCGGCGAGTCCCTCAGAGGCATATATCTGTCAGCTATTGTGTCCTTGTTAATATGCACTGAGCCAGGCAGCAAAGTTCCTGCAATGTATTCTGCAACTGTGCTGCCGCCTGCTCCCGGAGGAGACGCTACAACCACAAGCAAACCCACACAACCACCCCTGCCAGCATACTCATACACGCATCCTCATAAAGTCCTTTGCACAGATTATATTGTCAAACACGGTTTTTGCGCCTTCCTCAACATCGTGAGTGGTCTTGTAGCGCTGCGAAAAATGAGTCAAAACGAGCTTTTTCGCGTTTGCCCTGTTGGCAATAAGCCCTGCCTGCCTTGAAGTCAGGTGCCTGTATGCCTCGGCTTTTTCCTCAAGGTCCTCAGCATACGTTGCTTCGCATATGAGCATGTCCGCGTCCCTGGCAAGCTCCACTGCGTTATTGCACAATGCAGTATCTGTTATGTATGCCAGCTTCCTGCCTTTGCTGACATACGAAACCTCATCAGGGCTTATCTGCCTGCCTTTCCACTTTACACTTTTTCCTTCCTGAAGCTCTCCAACCAAAGGGCCTTCAGGCAATCCAAGCTTCCTGACAGCATCCATTTGTATCTTCCGCTTATCATTTTCGACTATCGCAAAGCCCAGGCACTCTGTCGTGTGCTCCAGAGGCAAAGCCTCAAGACTGAAGCCAGAGCCTTCAAAAAACACGCGCTTTCCTATGTCAGTAACTTCCATCTCAATGTTTTCCTCAAAGACAAATGCCTTCTTCATGAGCTCAAACCTCTGGGCAGTGCCTTTAGGGCCGTAAACCCTCAGCCTGCCTGTGTATCCAAGTGAGCCGAGCGTCTGAACAACACCCGGAAGACCAAGGACATGGTCTCCATGCCAATGCGTAATGAGGATTTTGGTGAGCTTAGTCAGGCTTATGCCTGCAATCTTCAACTGCCTCTGGATGCCCTCGCCGCAGTCAAGCAGAATTCCTTCAGAGCCGTAGCTCACAAAAACACCAGACTGGTTCCTGTCCTTAGTTGGAACCATTGAGCTTGTGCCCAAAAAAACGACTTCCATAAGCAAGGTTAAACGGAGATATTATTTAAGAGTTTGCACAATATTGCGTGCGTTACCTGTTAACTCTCACACCGGCGTAACCTGCAGAAATCGCAAGCTGCTCAAGCCGAGAGGCATCAACAGGCAAATCAGGACACACAACCCCTATTTGAAAGTTGCCTGTTTCAGCCCAAACACCTGTACTGATGCCGTTTGTATAATCAGGAACCAATACAGCCACCCTGTGACCAAAGAATCCTTTTGTGCAAATTTCTAACGCCGGTAAAGCTTTAACCAATCCGTCAACCGGTATAGGGAAAGGCACATAAATTAGCTGCGCATCAGCCTTTTTTGGGTCCAAAGCGCCCTGTAATCCCCTCTCAATATACAGAAGTCTTTCTGAAGGTGGAACCGCCACAATTCTGACTTCCACCCCCGGGTCGGCACCACTCTTGTGAGTACGTCGCATTATAAGACCGATTAGCCCTCCAAAGACTCCCGCAGCAGACTTGCCCATTAAAACAGCTAATATTGATTGCTTTTTATTTTTAACGACTCACGTTATTTCGCAAAGCTTTTAAACCTTCCCTGAATACGGATTCGCATGACAAAGGAAATCGTAAACGCACATTTGTCCAATGAGCGCGTCGTGACAGAAAACACAGACGCTGCCAGGGAGCTCTACAACCAGGGAAGGTATGGGAAGCTCACAAAGGACAACGCAGTGCAGCTGTCCATGATAGAGGCACATTACCTGCTGGAGAAGCAGCGAATAGCTGTTCTTGACAAGCGCGGCAAGGAAGTAAAGCCTGAAACATTCATGAAAAAGGCAACAAGGACAGAGCCAAGCTTCTGGATAAGATACTCTGTTTACAGGGACGTAAGGGACAGGGGCTACATAATAAAGACAGCACTAAAGTTCGGGGCAGACTTCAGGATTTATGACAGAGGAGTCAAACCAGGCGAAGACCACGCAAAGTGGATAGTCTACCCTGTCCACGAAGCAGAGCACCTTACATGGTATGAGTTCGCAGCGAAGAACAGGGTAGCGCACTCAACCAAAAAGCGGCTTCTGATAGCGGTTGTTGATGATGAAGGGGACGTAAGCTACTGGGAGTGCAGGTGGCTTAGGCCGTAACAAACTTTATAACTGAGAGAATCTTCGCAGCCTTAGCACAACAAAATATATATAGATTCCTGCAGTAAATCGTTCTCATGGAGCAGGAAAAAATCCTTGGGCTGATAAAAGAAAGAGGACCCATAGTTCCTTCGCAGATAGCAAAAGACCTTGGGACAAACATACTTCTTTCATCAGCAATACTTTCAGAGCTGGCATCAAGGAAGCTGATAAGCATCTCTCACGTGAAGGTTGGCGGCTCGCCGCTTTATTATATGGCTGGGCAGGAAGAGAAGCTGCAGGAATACATGGACAGGCTCCACGAGAAGGAAAAAGCGGCGTGTGAGGTTCTTCGGGACAAAAAAGTCTTAAGGGACTCTGCGCTTGAGCCTGCAGCAAGGGTTGCGCTTCGCCAGTGCAGGGACTTTGCAAAGCCGCTGGAAGTGACAATGGGCAGGGAAAAGGAGATATTCTGGAAATGGTATATGCTGCCAACGGAAAGTGTTGAGCCCATAATAAAAAAAGAGCTCGGAGTCATTGAGCAGAGGGCTGTTGAACAGAGGATGCAGGAAAGAAGAAGGGTTGAGGATCAGAGAAGAATTGATGAGCAGGCGCAGAAAGAGCAGAAAGAAGTTCAGGCAGCTCAAGCAGCCCAGATAGTGCTGCAAAGAGAAGAGATTGAGCCTGAAATAGAGACAGAAACGTCACAAGTGCTTCTTTTGAGAAAACCTCGAATAACAACTGTGAAGCCTGATGTTGTCTTGGCAAAGCCCAAGCCTGAACTATCTGCTGTAATGCATGAGTCAGAGCCTATATTATCAAGGCCTGAGGTAAAAAGGCCTGAACCGAAGCAGGAAACAAAATCAGTTGCGTCTGACGAAACAAAAAAGAGGAGGGTTCCAAAACAAAAAGCAGAGGAATCCTTTGCAGAGCAGGTAAACGAGTTTTTCTCCCGGAAGAACATAACTGCAATGAGCGAACAGGTTATCAGGAAGGACAGCGAGATTGCCTACCTTGTCAAGGTGCAAAGCGCAGTCGGGGAAATCACCTATTTCTGCTTTGCAAAGAAGAAGCAGAGCTGCAGCGAATC
Source organism: Candidatus Woesearchaeota archaeon (assembly GCA_016188205.1). Classification (GTDB taxonomy): domain Archaea; phylum Nanobdellota; class Nanobdellia; order Woesearchaeales; family UBA10216; genus JACPIG01. Next base: position 2,124 of record JACPIG010000079.1, on the reverse strand, counting down.
AGACATAAGCTATGCATACGCGCAGGGGCAGATAAAGAAGCTCCCTGTGCTGTTCCTGACAACAGGAGAGCTTACAAAGCGCGCCAAGGAACTGCTGCAAACAAGCGAGTTCAGCAACGTGGCATATGTAAAGATATAAAAGCAGGCATTCCAACCTGTTTCTTATGGGAGTCCAGATAACCGAAATCCTCAAGCGGCATGAGATAAGGATAGAGGACGTTGAAAACAAGACTGTCATTGTGGATGCGCCAAACCACCTGTACCAGTTCCTGACAACCATAAGGGCGAGGGACGGCTCACCGTTCACAGACTCAAAAGGGCGTGTAACTTCACACCTCATAGGGCTGTTCAGCAGGTCAACAAACCTCATGAGGCACGGAATAAGGCAGGTATATGTGTTTGACGGCAAACCTCCTGAGCTGAAGCACAAAGAGATAGAAAAAAGAAAATCCATAAAGGAAGAGGCAGAAGCTGAGTACACGAAAGCTCTGAAAAAAGGCGATACAGAGCTGATGAAAAAATATGCGGGAAGGTTCTCTCGGCTCACTGGAGACATGATTGCCGAGGCAAAGAGGCTGCTTGAAGCCCTCGGCATACCATACGTTGACGCGCCTTCAGAAGCAGAGGCACAGGCAGCACACATGGCAAAAAAAGGAATTGGTTATGCTGTTGCTTCACAGGACGCAGACTCGCTGCTTTTTGGCGCGCCCCGGCTATTAAGGAACCTTTCCATAACAGGCAGGCGCAAAAAGGCAGGCACACTAAGCTATGCCGCAGTGCACCCGGAACTCATACTACTTGAAGAAAACCTGAAGGAACTCGGCATAAGCCAGAAACAGCTCATAGCCCTGTGCATGCTGGTAGGAACTGACTACAATCCCGGCGGCATAAAAGGCATAGGGCCAAAAAAGGCGCTGGAACTCGTAAAAAGGCACAAAGAAGACTTCAACACAATGTTCAAGGAAGCCAAATGGAGTGAAACCTTTGAAGAGGACTGGGAAGAGGTATTCAACACGTTCACGAACATACCAGTAACAGACAAATACGCCGCAAAATGGTCACAGCCAGACAAGACACAGCTAATTGCCCTGTTATGCGGAGAGCACGACTTTGCAGAGGAAAGAGTTGAAACCACTATGACCGGACTTGCAAAAGAGCAGAAAAACCAAAAAGGGCTGGCGGATTTCTTCAAATAGCTGGGAAAATGAACCTGAAACAACTGCTGAAAGGAAAGCTGGCAAAAAAAGAGCTGGAAACAGCAAGAAGAAGCTTTGACGTAATAGGCACAATAGCAGTCCTGGAAGTTCCGAAGGAGCTGAGAAAAAAAGCAAAAATAATGGCTGAAGCGATACTTGAAATGCACAGGAACATAAAGACCGTTGTGAAAAAAGAAGGCGGGCACAAAGGGATGTTCAGGCTTCAAAAAACAAGGCACCTTGCAGGGGAGAAGACTAAAGAAACTGTTCACAGGGAAAACAAGGCGCTTATAAAACTGAACATAGACAAAGTTTACTTTTCTCCGAGGCTCGCAACAGAACGGCTGAGGATAGCAAAACAAGTAAGGAAAGGCGAGGAAGTGCTTGTCATGTTCTCGGGCTGCGCCCCTTATGCGCTTGTAATTGCCAAAAATTCTCCTGCGAAGCGCATAACAGCAGTAGAGCTGAACCCTTCAGCTCACAGATACGCTGAGGAAAACGTGAATCTGAACAAGCTAAGCAACATCAGCCTGATAAAGGGGAACGTGAAAGCTATCGTGCCAAGGCTGCGGCACAAGTTTGACATGATAATAATGCCGCTGCCAAAAGGCGCTGCAAAGTACCTGCCCTTAGCCGTAACGTCTGCAAAGAGAAAAGGGACGATACACTATTACGACTTTCTGGATGAAAAAGACATACCGGACAAATCTGTTGCCAGAATAAGCAAGGCATGCAAGAGGCTTAACAAGAAATGCAAAATAGTCTCTGTGACAAGATGCGGACAACTGGCAGCGAGAAAATACAGGGTGTGCGTTGATTTCCAAATACTTTAAATACCTGCTTTTGTTTCCTTAACTCCGCGCGATGATTTAGTGAACACCCGCTGAGGCGAAAGCTGATGAGGAACGGAAGTAACTTATGAGCGCGC
>JACPIG010000078.1 GCA_016188205.1 Candidatus Woesearchaeota archaeon | reverse complement strand
TTGGCTTTAATCAACAGTTTTGCCAATCAACTTGACTTTGCCGCTGAGCCAAAACATTTAAATAACTTCACGTCTCATTAGCAACCCATGCCAAAGAAGAGTGTAAGGAAAAGGACCAGGCCAAAAAGGGCTGGAGTCAGAAAGGCGACCAAAGCCAGGAGAGCTGCTAAGGCAGCTAAAAGAAGCGCTGCAAAGCGCCCAAAGCCGGCTTCAAGTAAGCCAAAGGCACGCCAGGAAAAGAGGTATGAGACTGAAGGAATTTATGAGGAAACAGTCATTATGTGCCCTGGATGCGGCCGCGAGACAAAGGTTATCAAGCTTTCAGGCATAAGCTCTGAGGGCATGCTGTGCCAGCGCTGCGCAAAGGGCGAGATTGAGATTGAGGATACGGATTTCTGAATACAGCTATTTTATGAATTCAACACCAGGCATATCCCTGAATTGCTCATCACCTGTAACGAATATCAGACCACTCTTCAAGGCAGATATGTAGCCTATAGAATCCGCATAAGAAAGCTCCCTTTTTGAGTGCTGCCGCTTGAATTTCGCCGCCTCAAAAACCCACTCGTCCCTTATCTCCAGTTTGTACTTAAAAAAATTGCTTACGTCGCCTAAAGGCAAACCCGCTTTTAATGCGTGGTATGCCAATTCAAGGAGATTGAAAACTGAAGTATGGCATTCAAAACTCGGGTATTTTGCAAAATCGGTATTGCCATTAGCGATTTCTACGAGCGCGTATGTATCTAGAAAGTATTTCATCGTGCCTCTTTTCTTCTTCCCTGATTTCATCCTTTATTTTTTGTGCGTCAAGCTCTTTTCCCTTCCATATGCCGAAAAGGTCTTTTAAAGTCGCTTTAGGGCGAATATCGAGTGATACTTCGTCCCCCTGCTTAAGGTTCTGGCTGTCCAGCATCTTTTTTGGTATGACTACACCTATTGAGCCGCCCCATTTTTTAAGTTTGGCAACCGTCGTCATAGTTATATTAGCTGTTATATCTAATATTTAAAGCTTTCTGTTTAACTGCAACAAACCATATATATACATTTGTCTACTCACGCAACGCATGAACATATCAGAAGGCATAAAAATAGTTGATTTGGCGCTTTACCTTGAAAGGCACAAGACTCTTGTGATTGGCGACGTTCATCTGGGCTTTGAGGAGGCAATGAACAGGCAGGGCGTTCTTCTTCCAAGGTTCCAGTACAGGGACACGGTTGAGCGGCTTGGAAGGGTTTTTGATGAGGTTGGCAGAGCCTATGGAGACCGAGACCGAGACCGAGGCCTTGGCAATGGCGGCTCCGGGAAAAAGCTTAAGGCAGTGGTTGTCAACGGCGACCTCAAGCACGAGTTTGGCGTGATATCAGAGCAGGAGTGGCGGGATGTGCTCAAATTCCTTGACTTGCTTCTGCAGCGCGCAGAGAAGGTTGTGCTGATAAAGGGCAACCATGACATAATACTGAGCCCGATAGCGAGGAAAAGAAATATAGAAGTTCAGGACCATTATTTTCTGGAAGCTCCTGGCAGCATATACATATCGCACGGGCATAAAATACCCGAAGATGCTGACTTCAGGAAGGCGAAGACGATAATCATGGGCAACGAGCACCCTGCTGTCACGATTAGGGATGGCGCAAGGGCTGAGCTGTTCAAGTGCTTCCTGAAAGGCAAATGGAAAGGCAGGGAGCTCATAGCGATGCCCTCATTCAACCAGGTAACTATTGGGACTGATGTGCTGAAGGAAAAGTTTATCAGCCCTTTCCTGAAAGGCAGACTTGACGGGTTTGAGGTGTTTGTTGTTGATGACAGGACTTACAGGTTTGGGAAGCTGGGGAACCTGAAACAGGCAGGGCACCGAAAGAATTTTATACAATAATTCCAATCTGGCATTATAATGCGGCAATTCAGAAAATTCAGCATCGGCAAGGCAGTTGAAAAGATTAAGAAGCCGTGGAGCCCTGTTGAGCTTGCATCTGCAAACGGCCAGAAGCTCATAGTCGCCATATTTGAGGGCGAGTACAAGTGGCATAGCCACGGGCATGACGAGCTCTTTATAGTGCAGGAGGGCTCAGTGATAATTGAAACAGGGCATGGAAACGTGATGCTGCGTGAAGGCGAGGGCTTTGTTGTGCCCAAAGGCATCAGACACAAGCCAAGAAGCGAGCATGCGGTCGTGCTTATCATGTCTGCATGAAGGCGAATGGGGGTTTGGTGCTGGCATGAAAGTTTACCTGGCCAGGCATGGCGAGTCATTGGCAAACGCTGAGGACAGGTGGCAGAATGATTCTCTTGACGGGCTGACTGAAAAGGGAAGGCTTCAGGCAGAGGCGGCAGCAGGCTACCTTCTTGTCCAAGGGCTTAAGGTCGTGTATTCCAGCCCTAAGAAAAGAGCACTTCAGACTGCCGGACTAATCGCCGGGAAAGCCGGATGCAACGTGCGGGTTGTGCAGGAATTCAGGGATACGGACTTCGGAGTCCTTGGGGGGATGACGCTTGACGGCTCGGGCTGCAGTGACGAGATTAAGAGGCTTATTGCGGAAAGGGAGAAGGACAAGCTGCATTACAGGCCGCCTGGAGGGGAAAGCTTTGAGGACGTAAAAAAACGATGCGTGCCTTCTGTGAAAAGACTGCTTGCAGAGGAAGAAGAGAAAGGTGGTGATGGAAGCATAGCAATAGTGGCACACCTTAACCCAAACAGGGTTATAATAGGGCAAATTATTGGGCTGGATTTGGAAAAATGCCACATGATAAGGCAGCCCAATGACCTTATATACGTAATTGACAGCTCAAATAAAACAACAGGCTATTTCTGGAATGGAATAATGCATGAGGGGCTGCTCCTGAAGCAGGCTCTATGACTACCCTGAAGCCCTGAACCTCAGCACGTCTGACTTTGTAACAACGCCCTCAAACCTTCCGTTGTCAGCTATAGTCACGAGGGGGCTGTATCTGAGCAGGTCAATGACTATCCTCAAAGGCGTCTTTCTTGATATTACAGGCGGCGCATCCTGCATCACTTCTGCAACTTTTACGCCTGAAACACCTTTGCCGTCTGCAAACAGGTCAAGCAGGTTTGACTCAGTGACCAGCCCTACTGCTATGCTCCTGTCTATTACAGGCAGCTGCGATACCTCGTGAAGCTTCATCTTTTTTATGGCGGTTGCTGCTGAATCGCTGCTGCTGCAGCTTATTATCTTCCTGACCATTATTTCCTCTGCCCTGTGCTCTTTTTGCTCGCTGATGCTGCCCAGAACCTCAAAAATCCTCTTGACATTCGTATATGCAGGGTCTATCCTTCCTGACTCTATCTTTGCTATGAGGGACTGGGAAACGTTCGCCAGCTTCGCGAGCCCTGACTGGGTCAGCCCATGAAGCTTCCTTAGCCGCTTGATTTCAGAAAGTTCAGGATGCATATAAGAAAGGCAGGAAAACCACCAATATTTAATGCTTTCGCTTGGGAATAATCAGATATGCGCATTATTCATTCAGGAATATGATGCCCGAGCCCATTAGTGCCCGTAGTTCGCCTTGCTTGACGATGACGAGCCAATGCCGTAGCTGAGCTTGCTGCTGCCTGAAGCTGAGTAGCCCTGCCCGGCAGCAGAGGACTTTCCAACAGCCCCATAGCCCTTGCCTGACGAAGCTGCCTCATGCCCGGGAATTGCAGGGTCCTGCATAACCTCGCCGCTTCCTGCGCGATTGAAGCCGCAGCCGCAGTCGCTGCACCATGCCGTGTCCTTGCCCTGCGAGTAAGAGGCTGATGCAAGCTGCTCCTGCCCTGCTGATGCATACCCGCCAAAGCCTTTTTCCCCACCTGCATTGCTCCCATAGCCCACGAATCCCTGCCCCTGCGCCTGCTGCTTGTTCGCCTCGTATCCGAGAAACTTTTTGTCCTCCTCCTTTTTCTGCTGCGCTGTGCGCCACTGCCATCCGTCCTCTGCATCTGCCGTGATTGCCTCTATGCCTTCCTTTCCCTTATTCGCCTTCTTTTCGTCCTCGCTGCTGAACCCGAATATCAGTGTGGCATCGCTGCTTTTGTGCTGCTCTAAATGCTCCCTCACCGCCTCGGACTCCATGAACAGCCGCCTTCTCGCATGTATGGCTTCCTCCTCATTGAGAAGGTCTGTGAGCTCCTTGTTGAGCCTCTCCTCAAACATTTTCAGATCTTCCATGCTGCCCATGCAGATGAGTTTCCAAGGCGTGTTTAAATATGTTGCTAAACTTCAGTTAAGCAAAAACTATTTATACCGCCTTGCGAGACAGAAAGGCATGGCTGAAAGGAAAGCAGACAAAAAAATAAGGGATGTCATAATAATTGGGGCTGGCTGCTCCGGTCTGGCTGCTGCTGTTTACTGCGGAAGGTTCCTTCTCAAGACGCTTGTGGTTGGAGAGATTATTGGCGGAGTGATAATAACCACTGACGTTGTTGAGAACTACCCCGGCTTCATACGGCTGACAGGCACAGAGCTTGCAAAGAAGCTTGAGGACCATGCGCGGGATTACAAGAGCGTTGAGATAAGGGAGGAGAAAGTCCTTGATGCTGAAAAGCACGGCAACATATTCAAGGTCACGACTGAGGAAGGCTCTTACTATGGCAGGACTCTGATAGTTGCCTCAGGCACTGAATACAGGAAGCTTGACGTGCCGGGAGAAAAGGAGCTTGCGAACAGGGGCGTGCATTACTGCGCGCTGTGCGACGGCGCAATATACAAGGACAAGGTTGCTGCTGTTATCGGCGGCTCTGACTCTGCTGCCAAGGAAGCCCTCGTGCTTACGCAGTGGGCGAAAAAGGTTTACATGGTTTACCGCGGTGAGAAGATAAGGCCTGAGCCAGTGAATTACGAAAGGGTTATGGCCAATAAGAAGATAGAGATAATAAGCAGCACAAACGTGACAAGGATAAATGGCAGCAGCAATAATGTCGTCTCAGGCATCAGCCTTGACAAGCCCTATAAGGGAAGCAGGGAGCTTGCTGTTGACGCGGCATTCGTAGCCATAGGGCACATTCCGCTTACGGGCTTTGCAAAGAAGCTGGGAATAAAGACTAATGACAAGGGCGAGATAATGATTGACCGAAATTCCAGGACAAATGTTCCCGGCATCTTCGCATCCGGAGACGTTGTTGACACAAATTTCAAGCAGGCAATCACCGGCGCTGCGGAAGGCGTCCTTGCAGCTTATGCTGCCTACCAGCACGTCAACGACAGCAAGGTCATTCTGCCGACGGGGGATGTGCATGAGTGATGAAATGATGCTTGCTCTGAACTTACTGCTTTCTCACTAATTCTTCAAGACGGCTTATTACGTCTTTAGCAGTTGCTGCTATTTCTTCAGCCGCAGGCAAGCCAGTCATGCGAGCATACATTTGCGCGCGTTTCAAAGGATAAATAGCGTTATTAATATTTCTGTACATAGCACTCTCAGATGCCTGCCTTCTCAGTCCGTCAGCTGCCGAAACATCCACGCCAACACCAGGCCCATATCTTTCTGCAATATTCAGCCATGCAACAGCCTTGTGCGCATCCCTGCCGAGCCGAACCATCTTTCCAGCACTTGACAGTAAAATCTCAACACCCATTCTTTGCAATTCGGCAACTCTTTCTTCCGGAACATGAGCGCCCCATTTATTGGCAATTCTTTGCAGCATTCTCAATGCCTGAATGCCCCGTTCATAAGAGTTCATTGGCTCCGGTGATATTTTTCTCCTCATTATCCGCTCTATATATTCTAAACAGGGATCTATATAATCTGCACATGCGCTCCTCATCAAGTCAGGCAGGTCAGGCAAGCTGGGCAAGTCAGGAACTTCACTGCCACTTCTGCCACTTCTAATTGCAGCAGATACCACTTGATCAAGTTCCTGCAACCTATGAAAATCATGATAGGGCGCTCTTCCGAGTCCCGGTTTTTCAAGCAATAGTTCTTTTGCTGATGCCATATCCATTGAATAAACACCTCAGCGCTTATTAATCACTTTGTGGCAACAAACAGCAATATTTAAATACAACTGACCACTTTCAGTGGTGAATTTCGCTGGTTAAAGTTAAAATATGAGGCAAAGGCAGGGTTTGAAATTGAGATGGAAGAAGAATTAAGAAAGCTGGGGCTTGGCGAGTACGAGTCAAAGGTGTATATTGCTCTGCTTGTGCACGGCTCCATGAACGGCAGGGAAACTGCTAAGTTAAGCAGCGTGCCCCAAAGCAAGGTGTATGAGGTTCTTTACAGGCTTGCGGAGAAGAAGTTTGTTTCCATTCTGGATGCCAGGCCAAAGCAGTTCAGGGCAGTGGAGCCGGGAATAGCGGTAAGGCATCACCTGGCGTCAAAAAAGGGCGAACTGGAGGAGCTGGAGAAAACCCTGCCGCCAAGACTGGAAAGCGCTGCCAAAAGCAGGCATCGCGAGCCCAGGACGCAGGAAATCATAACAGTGTACAGGGGAGAGAAAAGCACTCATCCTGTTGTTATGCACAAGTATCTGGCTGCAAAGATGTATGTCAAGGACATGTTTACTTTTGAGTATGTTCCTGAATCAATGACAAGAGAGGTGGTTAAATGCATTGAAAGGGGAGTCAAAATATACATGCTTGCAACAATGAAAACAAAGGAAAACAGGAAACTGATGCAAAAAATGAAAAAGCTCGGTGTTGAAGTCCGCTATTTCCCGGTGAAGGAAATCCGGCTTGCGGTTTGTGATGGTACTGAATCGTACCAGATGATTGTTAACCAAAAAAACATGATGGATAGGGTTTCAATAGTGATACAGTCACTGGAGCTTACAAGGGCTCTTGAGCATTACTTTGATTATTTGTGGGGCAGGGCTGAGAGGGTATAGAGAGTATAGTCATTCTACAACCAGATGCTCCGTGCTGTCCGGGGATGTGGAACAAGGCTAAACGACCTGCTCCGCGGGGCATAAGACGAGGAAAGCAAAGTTTTGTCAAGCAGGCGTGAAGCCGCCCTTTTGTCAAGGAAGCCATGCTGCACCAAAAATTCCAGCTTTCCTCTTAACCTGGGGTTATTGTCGTCGTGTATCATTCCGATAATGTCCATATCAAATAATAAATCGGGCAGTAAACTGACAGAATAAAGAGTCATAGTGGTTTCAGCCACATCTTCTGTAACTCTACCGTATTCACTGCTGGGTTTTTCTTTTGGTGGATGATAAAATGCGCCATAACGATTCATGCCGGGGCACACACCAACATACGTGACGTTTTGCCTTAATCTGCCTGGAAGATTGCGCACCTCTCGCAGGACCTTACCGGCAACCATCCGAGGCCTTTTTACTTCTTCGGAAACTTCTACTGTGAGCCGGCCAAAATCATACCTTCTCGGGGTTTGCATTACGACAGTCGTTGGTTCATGCTTGTCCCTTGTGTAGTCAAAAGCCGCGTATGCGCTTACAAGGCCTGCTGATCTCCGTATTGAAGCATCCGCCCAGTCACTCCCCCTTTCAAGTGAAAACATTGATGCCCACAATGCAGAAATCTGTCTGTCAAGAGAATAGTGCCTTGCATGCGCAGCTTCATGCACTAGAATGTCCTGCCATGCGATGTCATAACCCGGTCCCCTTATGTAAATCCCGTCAAGCATAGTAACTTCTGTGAAGTAGTAACAACTATTTAAACTTTTGGGTTTTCATCATATAGTAACTATCAGTGCAGGAACTCCGCAACTGTCTTCTGCTTCTCCTTTTCATCCGGAATGTTTGCATCCGCAAGCCCTGATACCCTTACACCGAGCTGCCGTATCATCCTTCCGTTGAGGAACTGCTCAAGAAGCTGCATGGATGTTTCAATTATTTTTTCCCGGCTGCTGCCGTATTCCTTTATCGTTCTTGCCCTTGTGAAGGTTTCAAAGTTTGAGTACCTTACCCTTATTCCTATTGTCCTGCATGTCAGCCCGTCTTCAATTAGAGCATCGCTTATTTCCCCTGCCATTTCAGCAATTGCCTTGTGCATGAACTCGCGGTCTTTCGTGTCCTCCTGAAAGGTGATGTTCCTGTTTATTGACTTTATTTCGTGGCTTTCCTCAACTTCCTCCTCGTCAATGCCGTTTGCAGCTTCATGCAGGTAAACTCCTTGCTTCCCGAATTCTGTAACGAGGAACTCTCTGCTGCGCGATGAAAGCTCGCCGGCAGTTCTTATTCCGAGCTGCCTGAGCCTAAGCTCTGTCTTGGGCCCTATGTACGGATTTTTATGACAGGAAGCTTTTCCAGAAAGCTCTTGGTTTCCTCTGGCTTCACGACAGTTATGCCTGCCGGCTTTTTGAAGTCAGAAGCAACCTTGGCTATGAGCTTGTTCGGCCCTATTCCTATGCTACAGCTCAGCTTTTCTTTGTCAAGCACGTCTTTCTGGATTGATGCAGCCAGCTGCTTAGCTTCTTCAAAATCCCCGGCTCTGCCGCTTATGTCAAGAAACGCCTCGTCTATGCTTACCTGCTGGAACCTGTCGCAGCGCTGCCTGAGGCTCTGCATTATTTGTTCGGATGCAGCAGCGTACAATGGCATGTTGACTGGCAGGAATACTGCTGTTGGGCAAAGCTTGTATGCCTGCGATATGGGCATTGCAGATTTTATTCCGTATTTGCGGGCTTCATAAGAAGATGTTGACACAACTCCCCGCCCCCTGCCATCCTTGGGATCTGCTCCCACAACTACCGGCTTGCCCTTAAGCTCTGGCTTCTCGCGCATCTCAACTGCGGTGAAGAAGCTATCCATGTCCACGTGCAATATTATGCGCGGCATGGAGTCTGAGTATGGCTGGCGATTTATAAAGAATGCGCGCATGGCTGTCCAGTGTCCAGTGGAAAACTAGGAAGATGTTAAGTTATCGTAATCAAGAAAACTTTATATATGCTTGCCAACACAGAGAGGCTATTATTACAGGGGGTGAGAAGACGGCTGGAAGGGCTATTATTGTTGGCATTGACCCAGGCACTACTTCCAGCTATGCGATTCTTGACACCGAAGGAAAGGTTATAAGGGTTAAGTCTGCAAAGGAGCTTGGCATAAACACAATTATTTCTGATGTGGCTGGTGAAGGCACTGTTGTTGCTGCCGGCACTGACAAAAGGAAGTGCCCTGCCATGGTTGCGAGGTTTGCTGCGAAGACAGGCGCGAGGGTTATAAGCCCTGACGAGGACTTGGGCATCATTGAGAAGCGGGCATTGGCTGCTGGCAGGGATTATGGAAACTGGCATGAAATGGATGCCCTGGCTTCTGCGGCAAACGCTTTCAATGCGCTCAGGCCTCTGCTGAAGAAAATAGAGAAGAGCCTTGAGTTGCGGGGCAAAACCAGCCTTAAGGACGAAGTTATGAAACTGGTCATTACGAGACGCATTAGCATAAATGCTGCCCTGGAAGAGCTGCAGGCTAAGCAGGCTGATAGTGCTGAAGTGCCTGAAGAGGCGGCATTGAGCAGCTATGATGAAGCAAAAAGCCCTGAAACGGGTAAGCTTGCAGCGCTTGCAGCACAAATGAGGATGCTTGAAAGGACTAATGATATTCTGAAGCGCCACAACAACAGGCTTCTGAACGCCTTGAAGAGGGGCAAGGCGAAGAACAGGAAGCTTATGGCCAGGATAAGCCGGAAGCTGGAAGGAAAGGAAATTGAAGGCGCGTTTATGCGTGAAAGGCTTGTTGAGGCACTTAGGCAGAGGCTCGCTGACAGGGATATGGAGCTTGGCAGGCTTCGGGACGAGCTTGCAGCATCGCATTCAATGCTTGCAGGCATCAAAGGCAGGGTTGTGCTTAAGAAGCTTGACAACCTCACCTGGGACGAGTACTTGAGGAAGGACAAAATAATTGGCATAAAGGAAGGTGATGCCCTGCTCGTCGGCAATCCGGGCATTTATGATGAGCGCGCTGTTGCGGCGCTGAGAGAGAAGGTTTCGCTTGTCCTGCACAGGGAAAGAATAAGCAGCAGGCTGAAGGACAGCCTTGGCTTCGCATTTGTTGATGGGGATGGAATTGATTTTGCTGAGGACAGGTTTTTTGCTGTTGCTGACAGGGCTGGTCTTGAGGAGAAGAAGGCAAGGGCAGGCATGCTTGCCAGCATAGTCGGCAGCTACAGGAAGGAGAGGCAGAGTGAGGTTTTGGTTCATAAGGCAGAAAGGTGATGAACATGAGGAAAGCGCTTGGCACTATTGCCATAAGGAACGAGACGCAACGCCTTCTGGTGGCTGTCATTGTAACAATAACTGTTTATCTGGCGATGGTGATTGCTCTTAAGCCGCTAATTGCGCCACAGCAGGGCGGCATGATGTCTATGATGAGCTTTGCAAGTCCCGATTACATAACCCTTAACATTCTGTCGCTGCTTATAGGCGTTGCTGCCGGCCTGGCTGCATACCTTCTCACTACGCCGGTAAGTGCAGGAAGGGCAGGGCTTGACAGCGACAGCGAGCTGCAGATTATCAAAAAAGCCCTTTCTGCTGACGAAAAGGCGGTTATTGGTGAAGTGCAGAAAGCAGGAAAGATAACTCAGGATTCGCTGAGGTTCCGACTTGGCTGGAGCAAGGCAAAGATAAGCACAATAACGACAAACCTGGACAGGATGGGGCTTGTGCAGAGGGAAAGGCAGGGAAAGACTTACAACCTGTTCCTGCAGAAAAGGCGCTGAATAGTAAGATTTATATAGTATTACGTATTACTTGAAAAGTATTACTATGCCTTACCTGACACAAAAATCCCAGGTTACAATACCCAAGCAGGCAAGAATCGCTTTGGGCGTCAAACATGGAGACGAAGTGGAGTTTGACATAAACGGCGGAATAGTAACTGTGCACAAAAAGGCAAAGAAGCTGCCGATTGAAAAGTGGTTGGGGTTTCTGGGTCGTCAGAGGACAGATAAGCTTATGGAAGAGATTAGATGATAACAGCGGTTGACACAAACATACTCCTGGACCTTCTGGAGAAGGACCCTGACTTCTGGAGAAGCAGTGCCGAACTGATGGAAAAGCAAAATTCTCTGGGACAACTCATAATATCTCCTATTGTTTATTCCGAGCTGCTGGCGTTCTTTTTAAAGACCAAAAATTCCAAAGACGCCTCTTTAGAACTTGACGAATTCCTGAAAGAGATGGATATAAGTATTGAAAATTTCACCAGGAATGACCTTATTTTGGCTTCAGAGAAATGGCGGCAATTTTCGGGAACGGACAAGGTTGCCTGCCCAAAATGCGGCTCATTGAACAGCTTCAGCTGCAGAAAATGCAACGCCCCGATACTGTGGCGAAACCACATAATAACCGACTTCCTTATAGGCGCGCATGCACAAAACCATGCCGATGCTATTTTAACCAGAGATAGGGGCTACTATAAGAGGCATTTCACAATAAAGCTGCTGCCATAAGCCCTGCGCATTACAGGCAAACGGTTCTGAACGGTTTAACTGGCAAAAAAGAAATACCGGCAGCATCTGCTATATTCCTGGCTTTTTGGCCGGAGGGTGAAAATGGCTGGCAGGAAGGAGCAGAACAGCGCTGAGAAGAACAGCACAGTCATCATTATAGCGGCAACTGCAGTAATTATAGCGGTGATTATAGCTGCTGCTGCAATAATAATAAGCGGCAACAGGACTTACTATGGCAGCGGCTATGGCATGGGCGGAATGATGGGCAGGAGCGGCTGGAATGGCGGCAACGAAATGATGGGTGGCAATGGCATGATGGGAAATGGCAACAGCGTGAACGGCATGATGGGAAACGGTGACTGGCAGAATGGAATGATGGGCGGCTCAGATAATTCGGGCATGATGAGGATGATGCGCGGCATGATGGGTGGCGAGTGGGGAAACGGCAGCATGGGCAAAATGATGAACAGCGATGTGGATACAGAAGCAGCGATAGATGACATGCACGAAAGCTGCAGGAAGATTATGGGCATTGATTAGCCATTCCAAACCCGAAAATTTATATACGGCGAAAGCAAAGCCATGCAGGGAATGGGAAAAACAATTGTTGTAGCCGGCTGTGGCATTGGCGGGATTGTCGCGGCGAATGAGCTGCGGAAAAAGCTTGGGGACAAGGCAAGGATTATTGTCATAGACAAAAGCCCGAAACACGTTTTTTATCCATCTCTTTTATGGGTGATGATTGGCCTGCGCGCTCCTGAAAAGATTCAGAAAGGACTGAGCTTTCTGAGTGCAAAAGGAATGGAGTTTGTCAATTCTGAAATCACCGGGATAAGCGCTGAAAAAAGGCGCGTAAGCTGCGGCAAAAAAACTTTCACTTATGATTACCTTATAGTCTCTCTGGGCGCAGCTCTTTCGCCTGAAAGCGTTGAAGGTCTCATGGAAGGCGGCTATAACCTGTATGACGTGAACGGGGTTGTCCGGCTTGGGAAGGCGGTTAAGGCGTTTTCAGGGGGAAAAATCGCAATCCTCATAGCCAGGCTGCCGTTCAAGTGCCCTGCAGCTCCTTATGAAACGGCTTTTCTTCTTGACAGCTACTTCCGCAGGAAAGGGGCGCGAAGAATGATTGAGATTGAAGTCTACACGCCCGAGTCCTTGCCAATGCCTGTTGCCGGGCTGGAAACCGGGGAAGCTGTGAAAGAAATGCTGGAAAGCCGGAACATAAAGTTCAGCCCTGAGTCTGCCGTTGTTTCCATTAACGCGAAGAAGAAGCTCATGCAGTTTGGAAATGGGAAAAGCGCAAAATTCGGCCTTCTCATTTTTGTGCCGCCGCACACTGCGCCAAAGGTCATAAGGGATAGCGCGCTTTCAGGAGAAAGCGGCTGGATTCCGGTTGACGCAGCCACGCTTAAAACAAAATTTGAAAATGTCTATGCAATCGGCGACGTTGCTTCAGTAAAGCTTCCTGACGGCAAGATGCTGCCAAAGGCAGGCGTCTTTGCCCATGCGCAGGCAGAGGTAGTCGCACATAACATTGCTGCTGAGATTCTTGGCAGGGGCTCTATGAAAATGAGAACTTTTGGCGGGAACGGATACTGCTTTCTTGAAACAGGCGATGGAAAAGCAGCCTTTTCCCATGGGAACTTCTATTCTGTGCCGAGGAGCATCAGGCTGAAAAAGGCAGGGCGATTATGGCATTGGGGCAAGGTGCTGCTTGAGAAGTACTGGTTTTGGAAGTGGTTCAAATAGAAGAGCAGCCTAAAAGCCATTACACCTGTCAGTTTACCAGCCCGCGCTTGAGGAATCTTTGAGCATCTGCGCGCAGCCTGAGAAAGCAAGGAAAAGCGTTAGGAGAACAGCTATTCTTAGAATAAGAACTGCCCTTCTGCTGAGACGCATATAACAGGATATATATAGATTAATGTTGTTCGTTGGCTAAGTTTACTTTGCACCAAGAAAAAAACTTCCAATAAAACTTATTAAGAAAGGCGATTAATGGTTGCTTGGATATGCTTGATCAAAAGCCTGAGCTAATTTTCTCATCTGACTTGAATTCGCATATGTTTGCTTGCATTCCGGGCATTCAAAAACTGTGCCTTTAAAGCTAACTGTTCCTGGATTCGTCGTAGTTACCTTTAGCTGCTTTTCAATTGGCACTTGTTCAAATTCCTTGCCGCAATCTACGCATTTCATAATAGTATTAAATGAAAGCTGTTTTAAAAAGGTTTCCTTAAAAAGCACATTATAACATTATAATATGCATATTGCAATAGTTGCTTCAAATCCTTATAGTGTAAGTCATAGTTGTCATCCCTTTGCTTTTGGCAACTCTGTTGTATTCGTTAATAAACCATAATGGGGCATTATCTTCCAAAATATCTTTAACAGTTAATACAAATATTTTTTCTTCTGTTATCAAACAAGGAAGAGCCACAAAGCCTCCGGCATCAGTTATAAACATACAAACATAATTGCTGACAACATTTTTTCTGGTATCGGGAACGATAACGCTTTGCATCGGGTCTTTTATTCTAGATTCCCAATCAGTCACCATATCATTCGCATTGTTATGCTTCCACAATTTTTTGCCCCTCTCTTTACAACCTTGAAGAATATGCACAGGGTCTCTGTAACCAATCTGCTTCATCCTTTCTTCCGTGCTTAACATAATTCTCACCTCCGATATTTATCATTCGGCGCACCTCCTTTTTTGATTAAGCCTGCCAGAATAAGACAGGGCTAATTTCCAACACCCCGTACATTTTATTGACGAGTTCCTTTAAATAATTTTTGGAAGATATATACTCTGTAAAGTATATGTTTTGCAAAGCCAAGTCCCGTTTAACAACGCCTCAAGCCAGATTCTGTCCAAAACTATGTGCTGTGGCGGTTCTGGAACAGAACTTTATTTTTCCTCCTCGCACTTGGGCAAGGGGGAGAAAAATAAACCTTTTGCATTGCAAAGGACGCGAAGGCTAAAAACGGACATCTGGGCTAAGCCTCCACTCCGCAAACCTTTATAAACAGTTTTCCGTTTCCTTTTTCCATGGCTGGAGCCATGGGCATCAACGGTGAGTTTGAAAGGAGGCTTTTGGAGCAGTCTGACTGCTTTCCTGACATCATTGGCCAGGAAGAGGCGAAGAGGCAGCTTAAGTCAGCCCTGCTCACAGGCAGGCATGTAATTATTATTGGCCCTCCCGGCATCGGCAAGACAACGCTTGCAAAGAACGTTGCGAGGCTGCTGCCAGGGAAGGCGGATGCAGCCAATAATAAAAACAGCATCAGCGAAAGCAATATCTACGCAAAGCTGAGAATAAAGACTGAGCCGTTCGTAAGGGTTCAGGGCAGCCCTGACCTGGCTGCAGAGGACCTGATAGGCGATATTGACCCTGTCAAGGCGCTTGTGTTCGGGCCTGCGTCAATAGAGGCGTTTACTCCTGGCAAGATTTTCCGGGCAAACGGCGGAGTGCTTTTCTTTGACGAGCTTAACAGGTGCCCTGAGAAGGTCCAGAATTCTTTGCTTCAGGTGCTTGAGGAGAAGAAGGCAACAATCGGCAGCTACTCTGTTGACATTGACGCAGACTTCATATTCATCGGCACCATGAATCCACAGGACACAAGCACTGAGAAGCTTTCTGATGTCTTCATTGACAGGTTTGACATAATCCAGATGGGCTATCCTGAAAGTGACGAGGTTGAGGAAAGGATTGTTGTTGAAAAAGGGAAGCGCATTGCCCAGTTTTCATCACAGCTCCTGAGCCTCGCAGTTGGCTTTGTGAGGGGGCTTAGGGAGAACAGGAAGCTTGGGAAGCTTCCAAGCGTGAGGGCAACCATCGGGCTTTACGAGCGCAGCCAGGCAAACGCGCTGCTCAGGGGGAGCAATACGGTAAGCGTTGAGGACATAAGAACTGCTGCCGTGTCTGTGCTTGCTCACAGGATGGAGCTGAAGCCGTCTGCGAAGTTTCTTCTCAGCGCAGAGCAGCTTGTCAGGGACGAGTTCAGCGACTTCATGAAAAAAGGTGGTTACCGGTAGCAGGGCAAACGACAGCCAAGACCGCCTGGAACCTGAAACTGCCAAGGATTATTCTGATTCTTCTGTAAATGTAAAGAGTTATTCCACAATAGAGGAATTTAAAGGAAAGCTGGAAATCAACCTTGACAGGGGGCTGATGCGCTCTGTGGTTGAGAATGACAAAAGCACGATTGACAGCGGGAAGCTGATTGCAGACTCCATAAACCAGGGGTTGTCCTCCTTCACTGTCTCTTCTGTCTTTGAGCAGCTTATAAAGAATTTCAGCCTTGCCAAAAGCCTTTTTGGCAGCTCTGTAATAAGGCTCCTGACAGGCTATGACGACGAATTTGTCGGCAGGAACATACGCCTGCCCGAGTTCCAGAGGGAGCTTCTGAAAAGGCTCGAGGAGAAGATTGAAAGCCTCAGGCAGGAAGGGCTGATAGACCGCGATGGCGCAATAACTGAAAAGGCTGTTGAGCTTGCCTCGCTGATACTATACACAGAAGAGCTTGACAAAATAGCTCCAAGGGGCTCTGAAGGGCGCGTTCAGAAAACAGCTGACCCTTACGGCGTAAAGGATGAAATAAAGGGCTTCAGGAATGAGCGCTACAGGGACATTGACCTGAGGAAGTCTGTGAGGAAGGCAGTAATGCGAAGCAGTAATGCGAAGCCACAGCACGCTCCTGCCAGTTGACCTTATGAGCTTCAGGGGGAAAGGCAAGGGAAAGCTGAAGGTCATTTACGGGCTTGACGCTTCAGGCAGCATGAGGGGCAGCAAGCTTGAGGCTGCAAAAAAGGCAGGAATCGCGCTTTCGTACAAGGCGATAGATGAAAAGGATGAGGCAGGGCTTGTTGTTTTCAGCTCAGGCATAAAGGCAGCTGTTGCCCCGACTAATGACTTTACATCACTGCTTAAGGAAATAGCAGGGGCAAGGGCTTCCGGGCAGACAGGCATAGCAGGAACGATAAGTGCCGCTGCAAATCTTTTCCCGAAAACAGAAGCATCAAGGCACATTGTGCTTATTACTGATGCCATGCCAACCAAGGGCGAGAATCCTGAGCAGGAAACAGTAGAGGCTGCTGCAACAGCCGCGGCAGAGGGCATAACCATTTCCATCGCAGGCATAAACCTTGACGACGCGGGAATAAGGATAGCCGGAAGAATAGCTGAGGCAGGGAAGGGAAAGCTTTACGCAGTGAAGGACCTTAAGGAGCTGGACAGGATAGTGCTCATGGATTATTACGGCGCGGAGTAGGGCTGCAAAACTACACTAAACCGCAATGCTTATATACTGTGTATGTGTACACATACCCACAATGGCAACTAAAAACATTGCAATAACGGAAGACGCGTACAACCTTCTTGTAAGGCACAAGCGCCTTGACGAAAGCTTCTCAAAGGTAATAATAGAACACTTCGGAAGGAAGAAAACCCTCCTTGACTACGCAGGCATCTGGGCTCACATACCTGAGGGTGAGTGGAAACTGTTTGAGCGGAAAGTTGGTGAAGCAAGAAAGGGGCTAAGCGCTTCTATCAGAAAAAGGGCTGGTGCTTTGAAATAAATGATAGGCATAGACACTAGTGTCCTGATTGACGCTATGCGGAACAAGGAGG
>JACPIG010000001.1 GCA_016188205.1 Candidatus Woesearchaeota archaeon | reverse complement strand
CTTCCTCGTCTCTGCTGGCGGCTGCGCTACGACAGGCGGCGGTGGCGGCGTAACTACTTCAACCGGCTTGTCGGTTTTCGGTGGCGGCGTTGTTGTTTCACCACTGCAGCTTCCTTTCCTTAGAAGCGCAACGTCCTTGTCGCTCAGCTCATCGCCTTCAAAGTATGTCTCAACCCCTACCCTTTTGATGCCTGCGCTTATGTTTGCTGGCACAGGTATTTGTATCGTGTATGATTTTGAGTCGTCCTCGTCAAGGTCAAAGGGCCCTATGACTGTTCCGAACTGTAAATCCGGACTGGCAACCCTTATGAATACATCGTCCTCGTCGTTCTGCCCTGTGTTCTTGACGCTTACTCTTAAGTCGCTTGTTGCCTCGCATGCCGCGCTTTCAGGGCTCATCTCTGCGGTTTGTATTGTTATCTCGTGCTCTTCCCTTTCTACTTCCAGCCTGAACTTGAGCTTGTCGCCGTGCTTTGCCCCGTTCTCGTCGTCAGCTTCAGCTTCTATCTCTATCTCGTAGTCGTCCTCGTCTGCGTCCTCGTCAACATCAAACTTTATTATTACTGTTTTTGTCTTTTTCGGGCTTATGTCGCCAGCTGTTTCGTCCTCGTCCAGGTCAAGGTCGTCGTTTATGACTCTTACTTCCACGTCCTGCAGGTCAACATCATCGTCTTTTCCAAACCTGTTCTCTATTTTTATCTCTACGGTGGCTTTTGCCCCGGGCCTTACGTTTTCCACTGTGTCGCCGTCGTCAACGTCTTCCGAGTCATCATCAACAGTTACCTTTACGTCCTTTATCCTCAGGTTGTTTTCTGCCTGCATTGTTGCTGAAGCCGTTTTTGTAATTGTGCCTCCTGTGGCTGGCGTGCCTTTCACCGTTATCGTTGCAACTGTAAATGTCTTCTCTTCCAGAGTGTTGCTGTCAACAGCGTCAAGGTCTTCTGGTATTCTTGCCTGGAATGTTATTGTTGATGTTTCGCTTGCGTTTATGCTTGTTGCGCTTATGCTTGTTACCGTCATGTTTATTGCGGATGAACTGAAGCCTGATGGCGTTATTGATGTTACATTGAGCCCTGTTATCGGCTCTATGCCATTGTTTGTCACAGTCATGCTTCCTGTAATCAGTATGTTCTCGTCAACTTCATCGTCTGAGCGCGGGTTGCTTCTGGCCTGTGATTTGCCTCCAAGTGTAAGCCCTGACGCAGTCATGCTGGCAGGCACGTCGTTTACTGTTATTGTTATCGGCTCGCCTACTGACGCGGTTATCGGGTCAGCTGCTGACGCTGTTCCGTTTGCCGCTGTAAAGTTGACTGTATAGCTTCCTGAGGTGTCAAATGGCGGAGTCCATGTGAATGTTGCCAGTGTGTTGTTGAACTTTTTCAGTTGCGCTCCTTTCATTGTTGCTGAGGAGAAATTGCTGAAATTGGTGCCAGAACCCGGGCTGCCTGGAAATGACTCGTTAATGCTTATGTTAAATGTTAGTGCGCTGCCCTCATTTACGGATTTGGCCCCTATCGGGTTCATTATAGGAAAAGCATTGGCAATTACAGCCATAAGAACAATTGCAAAAACAGCAACCAAAGCAGTAAGCGGCTTTGTTTTCATCATTCAACCCCCAACTAACAGTTTAAGCATGGTGCAATTCCCATTACACAGTCATTGCACAGTTAATATTTTTAGTTAGTGCTGCATAGTAGTATATAAATCTTTCTATACTGGTGGCAATTCGCACAAATCATGGCACAATCCTGTGCGAATTGCTAAATATTAAATCGAATATAAAATGCCATGAAATAAGTGGAAAAGTGGTGCTGAAGCTGCTGCTGTCTGCCGCTGTCTATTGCTGCCCTTTGGCTGCATCTTCTGCTGCAAGCTCTTTCAGTGTCTTGCCCTTCAGCTCAAACCCGACAGAGTCCTTTCCGAGAAATATGCCATTAGTCCTGCTATTATTATTAGTCCCGCTGTTAATGGTAACCGCATTATTATCCGTATCTTTCTTTTTCAGCATATCTAAAGCCATATCATATGCTTCCTTGTTGTCAGACGCTCCCCCGCTTGCCTTGAGCGCATATGCAAGCTGGCTTACTTTCTGTGCTAGCTGCGCATCCATGAAAACACCTGGCTATTTCTTGTTTGTGCCGAAGTAGAAGAATTTCTCAACAGTCACGTCCTTCTCCTGATAGTCGCCTGTCCTTGGCCTCACAGCCGGGCTTTTTCCTGAAGCTTTGGGCTGCTCTGTTGTCTGCTGCTCTTCCTGCGGCTGCTGGGTGTGTGCTGCGTGCGTTTCTTCAGCTGCTGTTGCCGCTGTTTCTGACTGCACGCTTTGCGCGCCGCGCGCGCCTTGGAATGCGTCTGACTGCAGCTTCCTCTTTATGTATGCAACTTCTTCCTTGAAGCCCTTGAACTCCTGCTGAAGGTTGACAAGTTCGCTGTAAAGGGAGTTCATCTTGAGCCCTATAAGCCTGAGCTCCTTGTTTATCTCGTCTTCCTTCTCTGTCTTTGGCACTTCGCCCTTCACCATCATCTCAGCCCTCGTATATGCGTCTTCTGAGGACTCTGCTATGTGGTGCTTAAGAAGCTCCTTTGCCAGCGTGTTTATTTTCTGCACTTCCTCTATGCCCATGTTTATCACCCTCTGCTTTCTTTGCGCTGAGCAGCACGCCTGCAGTGAACATTGCTGCAAACAGCGCCCAGTTAATGCCCAGCAGCTCAATTCCGAAGCTGCTTCCAAGCATGTCAGGAACAACTAAAATCGTGGACGAATAGATGCTTATCGCGAATATACTATTTAAATTTATCTCAAACCTCAGAATTTTTGTGGCGATGAATCCAATCAGGGTGAATGCGAGCGCTGCTGCCAGGTATTTTGCTGTGTAAAAAATAAGCGCAACTATCAGAATTCCCGGCAGGCTGAGCAGTACTGCCATCCTTACAAACCCTGCCAGCCCTTTCCCGTTGTCTGAAAGGTCTTTCAGGTCTTCTGAAGACGTAAAGGAATCAGGATAAATCCCGCACAGAACGCTTAGCCCTGCGCACAGAGCGTGCCTTGATGTTATGCCTTCGCTGCCTATGGACAGGAGTGCTCTGCCTTTTCCTTCTGCTTTTCCTCCCCTTTCCTCAGTTCCCCCTATCCTCACAGCATTTATTCCGAAGAGCGAAACATCAATTGTCTTTTCTGCCTCAGCCTCATAGCTTATGCCAAGCTTTTCAAACTTTTGCATCTCTTCTGCGACTTTTGGCTCAATGCTGGCTATTGCCGGCAGGTATGCGAGGGCTGATATGAAAAGGCATACGAACACAAGCGAGGTTATGTAGGAGAAGTTTTCCATGAAGTGCCTGTGCTTCAGATGCGTATAAGCAAATGGGTTTAGGCTTTCTGCGGCTGTTACGAGAAACTTTATGTCCTTTGGGCTTATTGGCAGCATGATATCACTTTATTGTGCAGACGTATATTCTGTCAGTTCTGTCATTGATGATTTTGTCCACAGAAAAATTGTCCTTTATGGCGTTTTCTATTGGCTTCAGTCTGTATGACTTCCTCATTACGCTTATTGCCGCTTTCTTCCTCGCTACCCTGCTCATCTCTTTCACAGCAGCATTTATGTCTGGGAAATTATGGCATGCTGTTACGCATATTGCCGCGTCAAAGGACTTGTCAGGGAAGGGAAGCTTTTCAGCAAACGCCTTGACGGCAGTTATCCTTGCCCTGCTTTTTTTGACCATTTCCCTGCAGCAGTCAACTCCGACAACCTTGCAGCCGAGTGAGATGCTAAGCCCTGTCCCGCAGCCCACGTCCAGTACAGTGTCTTCCGCTCCAAGGCTGATTTCCGCCTTTATTATGCCAAGCTTCCTCAGCTGCTCTTCTCCGTGCAGCTCGTCATACGCGTTGCTTAGGTATTTGTACATTTTTCCTGCCAGATAGCCTGCCCATATGAACCATAAGTCAGCATGTCATGGGTCCCATTTCGCCGATGATGCTGCCTGTTATGTTGTATGCTGCTGCATGGCTTGTGTCTAATTTGAAGCCGTTAAACTTCTTCGGCTCCAGAGTGTAAGTTGTTATTCCTGTTATGTTCCATATCTTTCCTGCTGCGTCAGGCGCGCAGTTTGCGCTGTAGAAGCACCAGTCTATATACGATTTTCTTGTGCACTTGTTTATGTCTATGCCGATCTTGTTCGGGTTTATGGGGCTTTCTATGCCGCAGCACACAGAGCCGGAGCCTGTGCTGAGGTTGCCGTAAAGCCGCATCAAAAAGCTTGGCGCTGATGAATCCTGCTTGTATTTCTGGTCTTCTATGAGCTTTGAAAAGTTGCTTATGTCCCATACTGTGCTGTTTGTCCTGATGACCGGGCTGATGTTGTTCGCTCCGCTTACAAGCTGCAGCGGGTCAAGGATGCCTTCTGCAGGGAATGTTGTGCTTGCAGTCTGCGTTATGCTCCATGATGAAAGCGAGGCATTTACATAGTAGCTGATCGTTATGTTTACTCCGATTCGCCACGGCCCTGTCTCGTTTGACTGGTAAAGCGTCAGTTCATAGTCCGACAGATTTTTCCTGAAGCTGGTTTCTATCAGCAGGGTTTCCCTTGATGCGTTCTCAATCGCGCCTATCTTGTGGAAGAAAGTCCTGCTGTGCATTATGGAATATGAGCTTGACGAGTCAAGGTATGTTTCCACAGGCTTGCCGTTTATGGTGCCGTTCAGCATAATCTCCTTGAATGTGCTGCTCACAGCAGTTTCATTAGGAAGGTAGCCTGTCTTGTTGATGTATAGCACAAGCGCTGCCATGGCATCCCTTCCTGATGTCTGCGCCGAAGCTTCAATGTATGAGTTCCTGAGTATTTTTACGTACTCGTTTGCAACATCAACTCTTGTCTTCACAGCAGGCATCCTGTCCTTGAAAGTGACGTATTCTTCCGGGGCAAAAGCTATTGCCAGTATTGCGACAAGCATTATGGCTATTATTGTGAAGAAAATCCCTTTTTTGCTTTTGCTCAGCCGGCCCGTTTTGCCCATTTTGCCCGTTTACTCTGTTTTTACTGCCACACCCTCACCTCAGCGTCAAGCGGCCCCCACATTGTGTTGTTGTAGACCCCGAAAACTATTGACTTTGATGACGTGACAAGCTTGTTTGTTCTTATAAAAGCGCTCCTGTTGTATACCTGCGTCTTGTTTATGCGCAGTTCATAGCCGTATTGCAGTGGGACAAGGCTATAGGTCACGTTTCTTACAAACTCGTTTCCCATGCTGTTCTGGTTGTTGACGTAGAACTCGCCCACCTGCTGCAGCAGTGAGTTGTCGCTGTTTGTTATTGTGCCATTCAGAGTCAGGTTCCTCACATAGTCGTTGTTTATCTCTGTTACTTTCGTGTTTGCAAGCGACAGCAGAAGGTCAGTTCCAAGCACTGTTGCCTGAGCCGTGACCGGCTTGTATGAATAGGCAGTCAGGACAAACGCGAGCCCGGCAACTATTATTCCCATGGCGATGAACGCATCCAGTGTAAAGAAGTATCCTTTGCTGCATTTCCTGCCGCCGCTTTTCATAGGCTCTAATCTTGCAGCTGGCTTATTAAAATCTTTGCATCAGTTTACCCGCATCTCCTTCCGTCAACCTCTGCCTCGGGGCTTCCTATGCAGGGCTTGCTGCCTATCGGGATTATTGTGTCGTCGCCGCTGACGAAGTAAATGGCAAAATCGTTTTTCACGCCCATTTCTGACTTTATCTTCTCGTAAGGCGTGTTTGCCAGCTCCTTCAGCCTGCTGCTGTCAACCTGGTCGCCAATGACCACTGCCATGTTGCCAGGCGCGCCCTGATTAGATACGACAAGTTTTTTGAGTATTATCTCCAGTGTTTTGTTGGGCTCCGGGTACTGGGCTCTTGCAGCTGAATCGGTTGGCTTCCCGGCTGTCATAAAGTACAGGGTTATTGCCGCGGCTAAAATCAACAGCACCATTGCTGCAATATTGTTTTTCTTAAGCTGTTTATTCCCTGTATGCCTTCTTCCCGCAATTCTTTTGTCAAAAGTTCTCATAAGCCTGTTTTCTGCCTGCGTCTATACTGCCTGTGCCTGTAATCCGCTGCCGCAGTTTAAATACCTTTTGCTCTCACTTTATCCGCATGTCAGGTTGCCTACGCCTGCCTTGCTGCTGCCTATGCCTGCTGTCTGTTAAGTGCCGTTGATGTATATTATGTTGCCTTTTTCGTCCTCAAAGTGTATGCAGAAATCATTGCTTATTCCGAGCTGCCTTTTAAGGTCTTTGTAGCTCAGCCTGCTGAGCTCTTCAAGCTTTCTGGTATCCACCTTGTTGCCTTCTACAAACACCAGCGTCTGGTTGGGTGACGTTGAGAACGCCTCAGGTATGCTTGCCGCTTCTTCAGCTATTGCGCCTATCCTCTTTGACTGCGAAGTCCTTCCGGTTATGTAGAAGAATGACAGCAGCACTATTGTGAAGATTGTTATTGCCACAAGCGCGTCTGCGCTCCAGTTCTGTGCCTTCCGGCTTTTTGCTCTCATGTGTTTCCCTTTTTTTATCGCCGTTTATCAGCCTTTTTCCTCAAGCCTTGTTACCCTTTGCTTCAGTTCCTCATTTGCTGTTTTTAAATCTTCCATTTCCTTGTGCTGCGCCTTGATTGCCGCGTGCAGGAACGCAACGTATTCGTTGACGCTTTCTGCCTTCCCGCCCTCTGCAAGTATCTGCGCAGGCGCTTCCTCCGCTATTATGCCTAATTTTACTTTTCCTGTGCTGTCGTTCCTGAATGTGTAGCGGTAAAGCTTTGTTTCTACGGCTTTTCCAAGTATTTCAGCAAGCTCCTCGTCGCTCAGCGCAGTTATGTTTGTCTTGTAGTCCCTGCTTGAGTAGACAGTCCAGGAGTCTGCTATCGGGTCTGTTGCGGAGTTCTGCACTACGGAGAGTATGTTGCCTGGGCTTGTTGTGCCTATTCCTAAATTCCCGTTTGTAGTGATGTACATTGCCTGCACTGAGCCGTCCTGGTCTTCCACCTTCATTATGTAGTCTGGCTCGTTCTCGCCTGCCCTTATGTGAAGCCCGCTGCCTGTTGCTGCGCTTTGTATTGTGAGCTTCGCGTCAGGGTTTGTGCCTATGCCGACGTTGCCGGCAACATTTTGTAAAATTAAATTATTGCCTCCCATTGTACCCAAGGCAGCATAGGCGTTTGCGGGTATGGCGTTATAAACCCAGACAAGGTTAACAAAGTTAGAAGCGCTCTGTCCGAGCATAACTGAACTATGGTCATCAGTATTGCCAACCTGAATACCCGCTCTTGAACCGTAGGTGGTTGAGAGCTGACTGCCGATAATTAGTTCAGCCTCTTGATTGTTTTCTGCGATATGTAACGCAGTAGACGGATTCGTCATCCCTATGCCTACGCCGCCGCCAGGCATCAGCGCTATGTCGTCCTGTATC
Source organism: Candidatus Woesearchaeota archaeon (assembly GCA_016188205.1). GTDB lineage: Archaea > Nanobdellota > Nanobdellia > Woesearchaeales > UBA10216 > JACPIG01. The sequence continues at coordinate 566 of JACPIG010000001.1, read as the reverse complement.
GGCGGGCCGTCGTTCCTTGCCGCTATCTCCAGCACAGTCTTGTCACTGGCAGTGGTATAATATGCTATGTATGCGTCATCTCCGCATCCTCCGCCGGGGTTTTGCCTGAACATTATTGCGGATGCGTCATTGAGCCAGTTTCCTCCGCAGCTGTTGGGAACTGCCCGGCTGGTGTTTATGTGCAGTGGTGCGTTCGGTGTTGTTGTGCCCATGCCTACCTTCCCGTCTGTGGTGATGTACATTGCCTGTACTGAGCCGTCCTGGTCTTCCACCTTCATTATGTAGTCTGGCTCGTTTTCGCCTGCCCTGATGTGCAGCCCGCTGCCTGTGACGCCGCTCTGCACAGTGAGCTTCGCATCAGGGCTTGTTGTGCCTATGCTGACGTTGCCGTTCTTTATATTTAACACAGCGGTTGACCCGTGAACGCCTAAACCAAGAGCGTCTGAATTTCCTTGATCCCAAATTATAAATCCGCCAGTTGTACTTGTAAGTCCATTGCCGATTGTAATATACGGGCTTCCGCTTGTTGCAGAAAAGCGAGCTGCTTCCTGATCATTTGAACCGCT
>JACPIG010000074.1 GCA_016188205.1 Candidatus Woesearchaeota archaeon | reverse complement strand
GTCAAAAAAGTTGATTCCAAGCTCAACAGCTTTCCTGAGGGCTTTCCTGCTTTCTTCATCGTCTGCCTTCCACATCGCCTTGCCAATGCCCCAGCACCCATAGCCGATTTCAGATACCTTAAGCCCTGTCCTGCCAAGAAGCCTGTATTTCATGAGGCGGTGTAAAAAAAAGTGCCTATATATTTCTTTAGTCTTTCCAAAACCAAAAGCTTTATAAAAACCATACTTATACATATCTATAAGTTTGGTTATTAAAATGAGAATCCCGCTTTACAACAGGATGAGGAAGAATGCCCACAGGGACATTGCAACGGCACAGGACCTTGTCGTGAGGGAGCTTTATAATTTCCTGCCGAAAGCGGTATTCCACAGGGGAACAGCCATCTGGAGGTGCTATGGCGGGAACAGGTTTTCAGAAGACATAGACCTTTACATCCCCTCAAGGGAAGGGGTTGCTGCTCTGTTCAGCAGCCTTGAAAAGCAGGGTTTCAGAATCATGAAGCAGAGGGTGAAGGAAAACTCGCTTTACTCGCTTGCAGAGTTTAACCGGGCGCAGGTCAGGATAGAGGGAATCTTCGCTGCAAAGAAGGGAATCCTCAGGGACTATGAAATGGCTGACGGGAACATAATGACGGTTTACGCCCTTGGCGCTGAAGAGCTTCTTCAGGAAAAGATTGACGCATGCCTGAAGCGCAAAAAAGTAAGGGACCTTTATGATGTTTTTTACCTTCTGCGATTTGCAGGCTCACGCCCAAAGGGGATTGATGCCATTGAATCAGTGAACATAGAAGATGAAGAAATGCTGCCTGCCATAATATTGTCCGGGCCAATACCAACTGTCAGGGAAATGAAGAGGTACATAAAAGAATGGGAAAAGTAAAGTACAAGGATCGTGTAATTCAATTAATAAGGAACTCGCCTGTCATCACAATAGATTCCATCCGGAAAATTGCCGGAAGGAAGTACACGTATCTTCTCCTGAACATACTCGTGAAAAAAGGCGAGCTTCACAGGCTTGGCAGGGGATGTTATTCACTCATTGAAGACCCTGCAATGGCTGTTTTCTGCTTCCAGCCTGCCTATCTCGGGCTGCAAAACGCCCTGAGCATACACAACCTGTGGGAACAGGAAACAAACCCCTTAATCCTGACGACAAAAACAGTGAGGGAGGGAACAAGAGAAATACTTGGGAACAATGTTTTCCTGAGGCGAATACCCGTTCACCTTTATTTCGGAGTTGAATATGTGCAGTACGGGGGTGCTTTTGTCCCTGTTTCCAGCCCGGAAAAGACGCTCCTTGACATGCTCTATTTCAGGCAGCCGATGGAAAGGGAAGTCCTGGCAGCATTGAGGAAAAAATCTGACAGGACTAGGCTGAGAGAATACATCAGCCGGTACGGGCCTGAATTCTCAAAGCTGTGCAGGAAGCTGAAAATTATTGGGCATTATACTGAAAGACATAAATAATTATACAAATTGTTATGTCTTTCATATATAGTGGCGGTTAGTTATTGTCTAAAAATTAATGTCCGCCACTATAATTTAGCAGCACCCATCTTCAGGCAGGAATGGGAAGTTCCCGAAAAGCATTGCATCGATTAAAGTATGCCCTGCATGCTTTTTGTTCACAACGAAAAAATGCAGCATGGCATCGGGCATCTTATTGGCTGCTTTTTCTTTGAGGACGGCAATTTGTTCAGGGGCAAGCCCTGTGTGAATAACTATGATTCCTGCCTTTATTTGCCTTGCCTGAATTCCTGTCAGGATAGTGTTGATTAGCCTGTCTTTGTCTTTATCGCCCAGTTCCTCGCTTATTTTCTTTTCTGAAAAATCAGCAACTATAGTATTCTGCAGGTTGGCTTTGGCATGAGTGGATTCATATAAGGAAGAATATGTTTTCAGCAGCTTCCTCAGCTTCTTGTTCCTGAGCAGCTCAGGCGATAATCTTCTCATGTTGAAATCAAAAATAAATTCGGTGTCTTCATAGGCGTCGTATTCCTCTTTATCCTGCTTTTTCATGCCTGACAGCTCTTCAGCCACCTTAACGGCATCTTCATCTTTCAGCCCTTTCTTCCTGCAGCCAGGGCAAGTCATGGCTCCGGATCCTCTCGCAGGCTTGTAGTCCTTCTTGCAGTGTGCGCAGAGAAACCAGTCCCTGGCTTTCAGACCTTGCTTCAGTTCCCCTTTATTCCTGTTTTTTTCCATTTTGAATGTGAATTGGGCAGGAGTTAACAAACTCGCTTTCCTGCTCGTCCCTCAATTTCGTCAGTTTTTCCCAGGTCTCAAAATCTTTGTCTGAGCAGTCAAAGCACATCTGTATTGTCATCTCAAAATCGCCAAATTTGAGG
>JACPIG010000071.1 GCA_016188205.1 Candidatus Woesearchaeota archaeon | reverse complement strand
CGAAGGTCTTTGGCGCGCTGAGCAAGGCAGGCATTCCAATCCCGAAGCTGATTTCAAGCTCTGACAAGGAAATGAAGATAGAGATGGAGCACATAGAAGGCAGGAAGCTTGCTGACGCTCTTGACACTCTTGACAGCAGCAGCCGAGGGAAATGCTGCGGGCAGATAGGCGAAAAAATCGGCATGATGCACGCAAGCGGCATAATACATGCAGACCTTACAACATCAAACATGATTCTGGGCAGCGGCGAAGAGCGCGGCGAAGAAAAGGAAGAAAAGGTTTACTTCATAGACTTCGGGCTCAGCTTCTTCTCAGACAAGGCAGAGGACAAGGCAGTTGATTTGCACCTTCTTAAGCAGGCTCTTCAAAGCAGGCACAACGCCGTATGGAAGCAGTGCTTTGAAGCAGCGCTCAAAGGGTATGCAAAAACTTATCCCAGGCACAGGGAAGTGCTTGCGCGGCTGGAAAAGGTTGAGAAAAGGGGAAGGTATAAGGGGAAGGCGCCTATATGACACCCGATTCTTTTTCCAAATCGTCTATTGAATAGTCTGACCTGAAGCCCTGCTCTATAAGGTACCTTTCCATTTCCCAAATAGTGAGCTCTGACTGGCGCGCAGCTTCGGAAATGGTGATTTCACCTTTTTTATACCTGTCGGCTGCTCTCTTCTTTATGAAATCCCTGTAACCAATCAGAAGCAGTTTCCTTATAGTCGTGCTCCTGTCCTCATATTCGTCTTTGCTTACCTCCCTTATCTTTTCCATAATATCTCCCGGCAGCCTTATGCCTATAGCCCCTGTCATTTTGCCTCCATCAGCAGCTTGTCAATCACGGCATTGCTGAACCATCCGACCTTTCTCAATTCGTAAACGCTTGCACGAAATTTATCAGCGCTTATTTTTTTCTCCCTGTAAAGTTTAAGCACAATGGCAGGCGTCCCCATGATATCCAGCTTTAAAATAGCCTGCTTTTTCCTGACATTATCATCATCTGTAGCCAGCAACTCTGCCTTTTCCTGCCAATACAGGGCAACGGCTTCAGCTTCGCCTCCGAATATATTGAACGCCTCTGCCTTTTTTATAAGCGCCTTGCTTACAACCCTTTTTATGGCTATCCTGTTTTTCCTTACAAGACCGCCGATTAACTCTGCGTCAGGATAATTTTTTTCCCTTCCCCTCTCCACTTCCTGATAAACCAATTGCGGCACCATTACGGTTCCGAAATAGCTGCAACTGGTCTCCAGCAGCGTTGTTTTTGCCAGGTGGATTAAAACCATCGCGTCCTTAACAATCAACATCGTAATACAATGTGCACATCGTATATTTAAATTTTTCGCTTTTCTGGGCTAATATGAGTTATCGGAATCTTTATATAGAAGTTGTGCTCGGTCTTATGATATATCACAATAAAGGGGGTTCCGCATATGGTTAACACAAAACAGAAGATTATTGATTATCTGAAAAAAGCAGACTGGCCATCAACTACAGAGGATATAGCTGCCGATGTCAAGGTTTCTTGGAATACTGCGCAGGTTCATCTTCTTAAATTGGTTCATGAAGGCATTATAAGATATAAAAAAGTGGGAAGGCAGAATCAATTCTGGTTAAATGAAGGATATGAAAAATACTTTAAGGGAGAGAATAAAAAATGAAGCGCCTAATTTTAGGAGTTTTGCTACTATCACTCATTGTTTTAGCAGGCTGTTCACAAACAGTTGTTAAATATCAATGTGCAGATGGTTCTTTTGAGGATTCGGCTAATTCATGTGCATCTGTTAACTGCAAAACAGATTGCCCAAAATTAGATTGTGCTTCATGTCCCACAAAAACAGAATATCAAGAGAAAATAGTAGAGAAACCAGTGCAGGTTCTAAAATACCAATGTGCGGATGAAAGCGTAAAAGATAGATTAAGTGATTGTCCACAAATTCCGGAAGCGAAAAAGATTTCTCCAGTTAAAGAATTTAACGGTGTAGGAGATAAAGTCACTGATGCTTTTTATTTAAGCAAAGGATTTACAAAAATTACAAGCCATTATCATGGAAATAGTAATTTTATAGTGCATCTCATTGATGAAGATGGTGACCGAGAGAGCATCCATAATGAAATAAGAGATTATGACGGGGAAACGGCAGTGACAATAAGAACCGCAGGAAATTATAGATTGGAAGTTAAAGCACAAGGATGGGATTCCGCAGGATCATGGAGTATAAAACTTGAACAATAAAAATGGGAATCGAAACTTTAGTTGTAATATGGGTTGTGCTCTGGATAATCCCCTGTATGCTAATTGCACGTGCAAAAAATAAGAGTGTAGACACTGCTTTTGGTGCAAGTCTACTTTTTGGGCCGTTTGCATTAGTATATTATATTTTTGCCAGAAGCGAACTTCCAAAGAAATGTGCTGGCTGCGGAGCTGGAGTGTCTCATTCAGATAAATTCTGTCCAGAATGCGGAGCAAAATCCGAAGAAAGAACAGATTGTCCAAAATGTAAAACGCATAATAAAAAAAATTTCAAGTTTTGCACAAAATGCGGTTACAATCTTATAAAAGAGCCAGAACTTGAATTTATTTGCGATCATTGTAATAAAAAGTTTAAATCGGAGGAAGCATTAAGCAAGCATTATGGCTTATGTGAGAAGAAAAAAACAAAAGAGAAAAATGATAACAAAGAAGCCCTATGGGCAATTACCATAATTATGTTTGTTAGTTTAGGAATGTATTTTTTCTTCACTAACAAAATAAATCTTGCACCTCTTCTCTTAATAGGTTTCATTGCAACTCCGTTTTTTGATAAATTATTCAATCACTACAAGATGAAAAGCAATCGCTTAAAGCATTTTGAGTTTAATTGGTGGAAAAAAGGGATGGCGATTTTAGCAATAATATCATTGTTCATTTTTATTAATTGGTTAATTCCTGAATGTCCTAAATCGTGCAATGATGACCATCCTTGCACTAATGATTTTTGCAGTTCAGAAACCGGATACAAATGTATGAATACTTTAAAACTGAATTGTAAAGGCAACGGAATCTGTGAAAGCGGAGAATATGGCACTTCAGACTGCCCTAACTGTGATGATAATAATAAATGCACTGCAGATTCCTATGATGCCGCTTCAAAACAATGCATCCATGTTGAAATGAAAGGGTGTATCCAATGACAATAAAAGGAGATGCTGGAGAAATCCTGCTTTTTATTTACGATTGCTATGTAAATGATAGAGATTCTGTTAATCCGGAAAAGTTACTAGAAACTACAAAATGGGAAGGAAACAGAATTGACAGAGCAATAAAATATCTTAAAGATATTGGGGCAATAGATATTATCACTTTAGGTAACGTAAATGGTGTTCAAAACTTTATACTAAAAGGGCTTACTCCATTAGGAATTAACATCGTTGAAAATCAACCAGAATTTAAAAGAAACTTTGGTTTTACAGTAAATTTAGGGGTCATATCATTTAGTTGGGGTGCTTCTGAAAAATGAGCGATTCAGATAAAGCATTAGTAGTATTCCAAGGCAAAAAAATCAGAAGAACTTGGTTTAATGATGAATGGTGGTTCTCAGTAGTTGATATTATAGGAGCATTGACACAAACAGATAGAGCCAGAAAGTACTGGTCTGACTTAAAAACCAGGCTTCAAGATGAAGGATTTGAAGTGTCCGAAAAAATCGGACAGTTGAAATTAATGGCAGAAGATGGCAAATTAAGGCTTACAGACTGTGCCAATACCAAAAATATGTTTAGGATTATCCAATCAATTCCATCTCCCAAGGCAGAGCCATTCAAGCAATGGTTGGCCCAAGTTGGCTATGACAGGGTACGGGAAATAGAAAATCCCGAACTAGCCCAAAAACGCATGAAAGAAATCTATAAAGCTAAGGGCTATTCTGATGTTTGGGTAGAAAAAAGAGTGAGAGGCATTGCTATAAGAGATGAGCTTACGGATGAATGGAAGAAAAGGGGAGTTCAAGAGGCAGCAGATTATGCAATATTAACCGCAGAGATTTCAAGGGCCACCTTCGGAATGACTCCAAGTGAATACAAGAAATTCAAGGGATTAAGAAAAGAGAACCTGCGCGACCACATGAATGATTTGGAGTTGATTTTTACGATGCTTGGTGAAGCGTCCACGACAAGAATTGCAAGAGATAAAGATGCTCAAGGGTTTGTTGAAAATAAGGAAGCGGCGAAGGAAGGCGGAACAGTTGCAGGGGTAGCAAGAAAAGAGCTAGAACAGCGAAGCATTCGGAAGGTATCCACTCCAGAGAACTATATTTCTGAACCTGAAAAGAAGAAAAAGCTTGAAGATAAGCGCAAGAAGTAGAACTATTACTCCTTCCTCACTTCCTTCTTAACCTGAATCGGGATAAGCCCCTTCTCAAACTCGAGCTCGGCAACTTTGACAGGGCTGTACCTGAGCTTTTCAAGCTCCCCGTCAGAGAGCTTCACAAGGAAAGGCGCGCCTGAAGAAATCTGCAAAGCCCTTGCCCCTATAATCCTTGCCTTCTCATACTTGGTGTATGTTTCCGCAGCAGCTTTTTCAGCCTTTTCCTCCTTCTTTTCAGCCATAAACCATCACCTACAGGTATCTTTCCAGCTCCTGAGCCTTCTTCATGCTCAGGGAAACCATTTTCTCAATATCCTCAATTGACAGCGGATAGTTGCCGCCTTTCTGCAGCGCGTTTATCTTGCCGCCATGGCTTGTAACTGTAAGACGGGCATCAGCCACATCCTCCTCCTCCGAAGTAGGGTCTACTATGCAATAATTGCCTACCTTGTAAACAGTTACGGCTATAGGCACTTTTGACAGAGGCAACGGCTTGCTTGTCTTCTTTTTGTAGTCAACAGCTCCTGCATCAGCGTCGTAATGAGGCATCTTCGCTTCCTTAAGCGCGGCAAACGCGGCAAGGGCAGAAGCGTCTATAAGGTTCCCGTCAGCATTAATTGTGACTATATCAATGGCGGTTGACCACACCTTCACACCCTTCTCAATGCAAAGCTGCTTTGTATCCATTGCCTTGGACTCCCTTATTCCCCGGTCCACAACCCTTGCCAGCTCAACTGCCCCGGAACTGGGCGGGCCAGTCTCAAAGTCAGGGCTTGACATCGGCGAGAGCTCAACGCCAACCATCAGGTTTCCTTCCCCGGGCGTGTCAGGATAAGGCTTCTCAACACTCATCTTGATGCCTGCCATTACCTCTGTATCGCCAAACTTCACCCTGGCAGAGCCCTCTGCGTTCTTGCTTATTCCATACTCAACGCTCACTTCCCTGAACTCGTCCAGCTTCCTGCCGTCAAACCGCATGCCCTTTTCAAAGAACTTCAGCATATGCGACCTTGTCCTGTTCATCATTTTGCCCTTCAATCCTCCTCTCCTGACTCGCCACTGTACTTCTCCTTAAGCGTAGCTTTCTGCACAGAATAAATCTCCCTGCACACCTTCCTTCCAAGCTCAAGCGCCTTTATCAGCTCCGTCTTGGTTACTCCGCCATCCAGCTGAAGCAAAGTAAGCTCGCCAGTCTTGGGGGTAAACGCAACAGGCATGTCAGAAACCTCGCCCTCTGTCGATTCTTCCTCATAGCTCAGGTCTGCAAGCAGCCTGCCATTGACCATGCCTACGGCAACCGCGCTGACCATGTCACGCATAAAGATGCCTGCATCAGCAAGAGCCATTGAAGCTGCGCATATGCCGGCACACCTTGTTCCGGCATCAGTCTGCGGAAGGTCAATGAACACGTCAAGAACTGCGTTCGGAAACTCCTCAAGGTTAAGAACCGGAAGAAGCGCCTTCTCTGTCACGAGCGAAATCTCTGTTGAGCGCCTGCTCGGGCCAGGCCTGACCCTGTCACCAGAGCCTGAGAAAGGCATCATGTTATACCTGCATCTTAGAATGCCCTTGGTGGGGTCCTGCATAAACTTAGGATACAATTCACGCGGGCCATAAACAGCTGCATACGCAATAGTGTCGCCTATCCTGAACATTGCAGAGCCATCTGCCTTCCTGATGATGCCCACTCTGGCGGATATTGGCCTAAGCTCTTCCGGCTTCCTTCCATCAGTCCTTTTGTCAGAGTTCTTATCCATAAAAATCACTACTCCTTGCTGTTTCCTTTTTCCAAAAATGCCTTAATCCTGTCCGTAAGCCCTGAAATATGCGATTCAGACTCAATCTTCCTTATCGCGGCAACTGCGCGCAGCTCGTTTTCAGGCTCGCCCTGAACCCAGACAACGCCGTTCTGCCCAACAGTAATCCTGCAGTTCGTAGCGTCCTTAACCATGCCGACCATTGAGCCCTGCTTGCCTATAATCCTCGGAACCTTGTAAGGATTAACCGCAAGTATGCGCCCCTCGTCAAGCTTCCTCAAGCCAACCCCCTTCATAGTCAGGTCCACAAGATTCTGCGAAGTAACATTAATTATCTTTGTAACTATATGGTCACCGAAGGTGAAATACCTTGTCAGGTCTGAGCCGCGCGCAATAAAGTCAGAAGTCGCATCCTTCAGCGAAAGCATAGCTGAATACGCCGAGTTTATGTCAACGCGCCAGCCACTAAACGTGACGTCAACAACCCTGCCTATAATCGTGTCATCGCGCTTAGGCAGGTACTTGCCGGAAAGCGGAATAAGCCTTATCACCCTGCCTTCCACGCTTACCAGCCCCAGCTTTGCAGCAACAATCCCGTCCCCCTCCCTGAAAGTGCCGTAGGAAGGAAGATAATCCATGCCGATTGCCAGATCCTCGCCAGGCACAACTATATCCTTATCCTTGACCAAAAGACCCATAAAGCATCACTTTTTATTTTGCCCTCACAATCTTTGTCTCGCAACTGCCATGCGTAAGCCTGTTAAGCTCGTCAAAAAACTCCTGCTGCATGCCAGCAGCCACCTCAACCGTGCTCAAAAGGCTCCCGTCATTCTGCCACTCATCACGCAGAATTGAGCCGTAATTCTTTAACAAGGCATATGACTTTGCCGCATACTGCGGAGGAATCCTGACCTGCAGCTCACGCACCTCAAACTTTATAGGCAGGACTAATCTTAGCTTCTTAAGCACGTCCTGAACCTGGTCCTCAGCCTTGCGGCTGTCATCAATATGAACCTTCGCCTCCTCCATAGCGTTCTCAATCCTCTGCGGAGGATGAGGCAGGCCAGTCCTCGGATCTACGCCGTTCTTGTGGATAAGCTGCACAAGCCATTTCCTCTTCTGCTCCCTCAAGCCGTCCCTGTACTCGGACGTGAGCTGTATCTCCCCCTTTTTCAGGATAACGCTTATTATCTCATCCCTGTTATCCGTCTTAAACACGCTCTTCATAATGTGCTCAGAAGGAAGAAGTCCCTTATGCGCATCAGCAAAAATCCTGTCATACAAAAGCACGTCCTTCAGATCGCTTATCCTGCCAGCCCTGAAATCCATAGCAGCGTCAGGATGCACAACAACCTCAAATTTTTCTCCGCCAAACTTCAGCCTTGCGACATTAAACGAAGGCCTTTCACTCTTGTAAAACTGGTCGCCTTTCCCCATCAGCCATCAATCCGAAACCATGCAAACCGCCAAAACCAGAAGTGAGCTACTCCTTCTTCCTGGCCTTGCCCTTTACCTCGTCAATAAGCTTTTCCACTTCAGACTTCTGAAGCCTTGTAAACCTGTTGTCAGGCGACTTTATGAAAGCGCAGTCAACCCTCTCAACACTAAGCTCCTTGTCAAGAATCCTGTAAAGAGCCCTAATACCCAGCTTCAAGGCATCCTGAAGAGCCATGTCAAGCACGCGGGCATCAGACAAAATGCCAGATGCAGTCGCGCCAATATGGTCATCAATCTGGTAAATCTTCTCAACAGCCTCCGGAACAACAAGCGAGTCAACAATCCTCTTGTCCGTAACGAGCACAACGCCTTCTTTGCACACAATCCCAATAGCTGTGCTGCCCTGCTTAACGGTCTTTTTTGCGTACTCCACCTGCAAAAGCCTGCCGTCAGGACTGAACATGGTGATTGCGCGGTCATAACCCATAAGCTGGTGTGGCATTGGTTGCTGCATTTTCATAAACCTCCATTGTTAGTAGTGCTTGGCAATTGCCTTCCTCAAAATCCCGCTCACGCCCAAGCCCCTTATTATAGCCCTGCTCTTGCCAACTCTTGAGGCAAGGCAAACGGCAGCCTTGACTTTTTCCATACCCTTCCTCTCGGCAACAAGCACTCCGCGCTGCCTCTCAAAATCCCACTTGTCAGCCAAAAGCCGCGGCTTGAGCTTTGCGATTCCCTGGCTTCCAAAAAAGCCCGCAACAGCGCTGAGAAGGGCTTCCTTTACTTCCTCAAAGCTGTGCTTCTGCCCTGAAACCACTTCAAACACCAAATAACGCCTCTTTTCCCTTAAGCTTGGAAACGCCCTCATCTTTCCTACGCGAGAAACAAGCAAGCCCGTAGGCTTCCTTACATTCTCCTCTTATCCTTTCTCCGCACACAAACAGAAATGCCATAAACATATTTAAAGGTTGCGGTTTTGGGTTTGTGAAGGGGATAACTTTTTGAATACGCAGCCATTACCCGCCCGGTTATGACTACTGGTTCAGTCAGGCATGTAAACGGGTTCATCCCTGTCCCGAGAGTTGCTGTCTACACTTTTGACAGCAAAGGAAGGCTGACTGATTTCCAGCCCCTGGCGCCGTATCTGGCAGCAGAGCTAAACCTCCAGCCATACGATAACCTTGGCGGGCTTCTAACTGCTTTAAGAGCCCTCTTTCCGGGCGAGCTTTCAGTCCTGCCTCCTTCGGGCGCAAACGGCAATGACAGCGGCAACGTGAGCACAGAAACAATTGACAGCCTTTTGCTTGGCAACAACAGCCCTGTTAACGGCGTTCTTACAGAGGCAAATACAGGGGCACAACGCAATCAGGGAATTCACAGCCCTTCTGTTTTCGGCGCCTTTTCCGAGCGCTATGAAAGAATGACGATTGAAAGACCTGCCATGCTAAGAGTTTCGGTTGTCCACAGCAACCCTTTCTCCTTCCGCGACCCGTCTGAAGCAGAAATACACGCCCTTGATTCCGCAGAATACACGCGCACATCCGGGGAAATTGTAAAATCAGTAGCTTCGCAAGTCAAAGGCATCGGCGGGCTTGCCGCCTTAGTGCACGACTTAAGGGGAACGCTAAGATACAAGGGCTTTTACCTTAACGCCGCAGACTTCAACGGGCTGCAAAGGCTGGCAATGGCAGCTTATACGAGGGGAATAAGATATTTCGGCACTGTGACAAGCGGCACAATAAGCGAAGGCACCAATTTCATGAGATGGACAAGGGACGCAAGCCCTGACAGCTATTATCCTTACACGCCATTTGCAATCTGCGACTCACTCACAACAGTACAGGCAGAGGCACAGATGATGAACTACGAACAGATTCTTGTCAGGGGCGAAACCGCAGAGAACATCCGACATGCGCTTGATGGATTATCAGAGGAATCATTCCCATACCTGTCAAAGGCGATTAGTGAATGGAAAGTCATAGATACAAGGAACTCAGTTATAATTGACATACCGCCTGACGCTGAGCAGGAAACTGCTGAAGGCGTTCTTGCAGATGCCGAAAGATTCAGGAATTGCTTCAGGCAAGAGCAGGGTGAAGAAGTTGCCGTTCTTACCAAGACTGCTTCAACTCCTTTCGGCGTTTCCACAAGGCTTTACCTAAGGCCTGTTGCCTTGGCAGATGGCTCGCCCCTGTCAAAATGGGGCAGCTTCAGCCTTTACATGGGAACTCGGGGAATCCATAATGCAAAGGGAAGGTTTGTTTACTTTGCAGATAATTATGGAAGCGGCGAAGAACTCCCTCTTGGCAGGGAAGCGCTTATCGGCGTTGAAATAATAAATGGCTCAAGTGCCGGTGTTGAGTTTGGAAAGCACGGCGTTCCTGCCGTCATAACAGCGCCAAGCTACCTTATTGCGGCTGACATCGTAGGACGGATAATTGAAGAAGCGGTTCCTGCGCAGCTGCCAGAATGGATGCTGCCCCGCTTTTTGACAACGCTGCAAAAACCTTTATATACTTAATATTCTTGGGAAAGGTCTGGGAAAAAGGGGTTGCAGTTATCGGAATAAGCTTTGAAGGTGAGAGCATGGAACAGATTGTAAGGATGCAGCGATGCGGGCTGTGCAACAGCAGGGTTGACATAAGGGAGATGAAATACCATAAAAGCGGCTCATATCTTATGTGCAGGAACTGCCATGAGAAACAGTCCCCAGGAGCAAAAGTGGCTGTCCAGACTCCGGCCCCGGCAATTAAGAGCGTCAATGAGGTTGCGAGAAAAAGCCCTGCCAAGGTAAGCTACAGGTGCAAGAACTGCAGCTACAGGTTTTCAAGAGCACAGGACTACGTCTTTGAGTCATGCCCGTACTGCGGCAAAAAAACGGTTTCTGTAGTTGAGAGAAGCGCGGCTCAGGCGCTGATAGATGATGCAGCATGATACCAAAAATACAAAAAAAGATTTCTGAGCACCAAAAATGGATAAGCGACCAGTTCCAGAAAATAGCGAAGAAAGAATACACGCCTCACGACGTTGCGCTTGGGTTCTCACTGGGCGTGTTCGTCGCGCTCGCAACCCCCGGGTTTGATGTGCTTGTTGCCCTGCTGCTAACGCTGCTTCTCAAGAACCTGAACAAACTGGCTGTCGTTATAGGCGTGGTCATAATAAACCCGATAACGACCGCATTAATTTACCCATTCATCTTCAAGCTCGGCGCCGTGCTGATAGGCTACGAGCCCCTTCAGGGCGCAAACTTCTTCTCGCTGCATAACCTGCTAAACATATCCAAGCCGCTGCTTGTCGGCAACATAGCCATGGGAATAATTCTTGGCGTCGCTTCTTACCCGCTTGTTTACGCCTTCTATTATTATACGCATTACAGGAAGGTTGAGAGGAAAAGGGCTGAGCTGATGAAAAAGCAATAAGCCCATTATTGTCAGCCGTACTTCTTCTTAAGAACCATAAGCAGGAATACGCCTATGAAGAAAATAGAGTTTGTCACGTAAATAAAAGGGTCTGCTTTCATCAGCCCGTAAACAAACCAGAAAACCCCGTTCAGCAGCCCTATCATTATCCCAAACCACGCAATGTCATGGGTTTTCCCTGTCCTGTAAGATTCCCAAACCTGCGGGAAAAACAGGAAAGACGCTGTAATCGCCCCAAGAAAACCGAATACAGATACCAGCTCAACCATAATAATGACCTCCAGCCCTGACTATTTAATTCTTGTGAAAGCGCGGTGATTTCAAGTTAAGAGCCAAATTTTTCTGAAGGTGCAAGCAACAACAATGGCTGGACGCTTTTGCTGCGGCAAAAGCTCTCAGCACCCCGAAGGGGGCAACCCAGTGACTTGTGAGCGAGTGAGCACACGAGCTCACTCGCAAGTACGCTTCGCCAGCATTGTTGCTTGCACTCGCTTGTTTACTAACAGAGACAAAGCTTCAACACACACAACTTGGCATCGCTTCATTGCTAATGAATATAAAGATTGTCAAAAACCATCAGTCAAACACGGGCAGCATGTCACATAAGATTTATATGCCAGTCGGATTTCTATTAAAAAGCCATGATAAAAGCAGTGATTTACGACCTTGACGACGTGATTGTGAACTCTCATCCACTCCATGCACAGGCGTTTGACATATTCCTGAAGGAGCACGGGCACTCATTTAGCCAGATTTCAGAAGAGATGTCAAAAAGGTTCATAGGCATGCGCACCTCTGACATAACAAAAGAGCTAATCAACTACTTCGGCCTGAAGACCAGCTTTAAAAAAGCATACGAAAGACGAACGGAAATATTCCTTGAGCTGGCTGAAAAGAAGCTGGAACTGCTGCCCGGAGTCATGCATTCGCTTGAATCTCTCAGAGGCAAGTACAGGCTCGCAATCGCATCCTCAGGAGCAAGAAAATACATAGAACTGGTTGTTTCCAAATTCAGGCTTGAAAAGTATTTTGGCACAATTGTTTCAGGAGACGATGTGAGCAAAGGCAAGCCAGACCCCGAAGCGTACCTTGCTGCCGCATCCAGGCTTGGGCTGAAGCCATCCGAATGCGCAGTGCTGGAAGATGCCACTATAGGCATAGAAGCGGCAAAAAGGGCAGGATGCAAGTGCATAGCCATAAGGAACCCGAACACCCCTGCACAGGACCTTTCAAAGGCGGATATTATCCTTGACTCCCTGCAGGAGATTAACATCCAAACAATGAACAGCATCATAAAGAAGTAGAAAACTTTATAATATACTTCTTTCCTTTGCTTAATTATGCCTAAATACAAAATCATTTATGACAAGCCAACGTGCATAGGCGCGGCAAGCTGTGTTGCGGTAGCGCCAAAATTCTGGGAGCTTGTCGGAGACAAGGCAGAGCTTATCGGCTCAACTTACAACGAGCAGACAAAGAAATATGAGTTAATTATTGAGACTGCTGAAGACCTGCAGCTCAACCAGGACGCAGAGCAGGTGTGCCCTGTGGCTGCGATAAAGGTTGAGAAGATAGAGGATTGAGCATTGCTTTTTTCTTATTTTCCGAATTGCCCCATAAATGCCGCCGCATATGCGGGAGTGTCAAGTTCAGGATAAAGACTCAATATACGCTGCAATTCCAGTTCCCTGTCAGGAACCCTCACGAGCAAGCCGCTTGGACGAGCCGCAAACCTCTCATTTGCAGAAACCAATAGCGCGCCTCTTGTAACGAACAACCTTTATTCCGTCAAGCCTTACACCTTCGTAGGAATCGCTTCCGCCTCTTAAGGCACCCATAATTGCCCGTGTAGGCACGGCCACATACTTTCTCGCAGTATCGCTCCACCTGCCATAAGTTTCATCATAATCAGTTATCATATCCTCCATAAGTCTAGAAAGCAGCGCATGCTGTGCCAGCGAATCCCCGTCCAATGCCTGATTCGCCAGCACTTCCATAGTGACAACTTCAGCGAAGCTCTCGTTTAAGGGGCTGCCTGGAAACCCGCCAAAGAAGTACTTAGCAGCTTCATGTAATTCATTCATCAGAATGTTATAGCTCATACGCTGTGCGTGGACGGTTTCGTGAGTTGAAACATGTTTCGCCAATGCAAGTGGAGCAGTCCACCCGGATTTAAAATTCAGCCCCACCCGGATTATTTCTCTTGGGTTGTATCCTAAGACTTTTTGTCCCTGCATTGAGGACGGATCTGGTTCATAAACTTCAATGTATGGCTCAACTTCAATGTATGGATTAAAAACCGTATCGGTTTTCAGTTCATGCGCAATATACGGAAGCGCGTTTTGGACCATTTGCTCAATATCATTTCCTGTAACCACCCGGTCCAGGTCAATACCTGACCTTGCGTTTAACCATGATTGCTCGCTGGCGGAAAAAATGAAATCATAAATGTCCCTCAAACTCCACTCGCTTGGCAGCACCGTATCGTTTTCATAGGTCATAGTACCATGGTGTTTCGGTTCCACAGCCACGATACGATCCTGAAAAGGTCTGCCTAAAGCGAATTCTGACAAAGCGTAAGAGGTTAAAGCTGTTATTGTAACAGCCGCGGCAGCGGTTGCAACGCATACAATCGGCAGCGGAAGGGAATAGAACCAGTCCTCAGCAGAATGGAGCGCGTCCATTACGATTCCAGGTAAAGATACTTTCGCGGACTTTAGCATCATCTCGTCAGTACTCCTTTAGTGCTTTCATTGCCGAAGTACATAATCACTATTTAAACCTTTCGTATGTCACCACTAAACAAGGGCTACTTTCCACCCCACAACCTATGGTGTGGGCGTAGTTTTCCGGAAAAACCACCGGACAAAGCCGGAAGATTTACGCAATTGGTTCTCAGGGCTTCAAACCAGCGAATTCCTGCTTCCTGGCGTTTTTAACCCATTAGACACTGGACAGATGTGCGCGCAGGGCTTAAATACGGCGCATACAAAACAAAAAAAGAAAAACGCGGTCGCCAAAACTTGGCCGCAGAAGGTCCAGAACCACTAACAAACATGGCAGCCAAATATATAAATTTTATGCCGCGGTCGCATAAATGGCATTGCGGGTTCAAAACCTTCGGGTGAAACTCCCGGCCGCGGCGCATACAAAAAAGAGAAAAGAAAAACGCAATCGCCTAATCAGGCATGGAAGATGATTCAGACCCGATAGAACTGTATGCATGCAGCTATATAAAGTTTATGCCGCGGCGCATAACAAATACAAAATAAAAAAGAAGAAAAATGCGGCCGCCAAAACTTGGTCGCAGAAGGCCGATACCCGATATTGCCTGATTGACCAATATATATAAATTTTATGCCGAGGAAGCCTAACTTGGTTTGGCGGGTGGCCGATACCCACCTGCCCGAAAGGGCGTCTGGGTTCGAAACCTTGCTCTGGGCGGAACTCCCAGCCGCAGCGCATAATCATGAACAGAGTCAAGAAAAAACAAGAATAAATAATTTGCCATATAATGCCAGACATAAATAATTATACAAATTGTTATGTCTGGCAAACATAGTAACTGACATTTACGTATAAAAAGTTTTGTCAGTTACTATAAGTCATTGTCCTTTTCGGGGAAAGGAGCAAAAAAGGCGCTGCGGCAGAGCAATTTCAGCAAAGCCGCGGCGCTTAAATTAATCATTGTGCAATAATTGTGATGCAAACTTACGCGAGCCAAGATGGGATTCATAACAGTAAACGGAAGTGTACTGGACGAGGAAGAATACAGGAATGAGGTTTCTGCGCTCAGGTTTGAGCTGATGTATGAGCTGACCGAGCTCTTCGCAAAGTACGGGTTTGAGGTTGCAGAGAGGAAGACAATCGGCCATGACCGGCTGCAGCTTGTGTTCAGCAACAAAAGACTCAGCCTTACGGCAGCAGCTTCACTAAGAAAAGAAGAAGTGTCTAAAAAAACAGACACTTTGTAGAATAAAATGGAAATATTTATAAGTGCGGATGAAAGGACAGGAAAGCAGCTCAGCAAAGGCGGTTTAGCACTGCTGCGTAGACTGTTTCGTGACAGAAGTCTGGCAGGCACATATCTCTTAACCCCAGAAGGGTTAACGAAATATTAAAGCTTTTAGAGGGAGAAGAAGGATGAAAAACAATCATGATAAACAGTGGGGCGAGTTTTGCCAGATATTCGGAGCCACACCAAGAAATAGGATACTGGAATTTTTCCTCGACCTAAGAGAGTTAGACCACAGTATAGGAGACGTGGCAAGAGAAACCGGACTGAACAGAGCCACAGCTTATAATACCATGCGAAAGCTTGTAAAATCCCGCTACATTAAACCTGCAAGAAAGGTTAGCGGAAGCCAGCTTTATAAGCTGACCATGGAAAAGGCAGAAGTAAAAGTTATGGTACAAGCTTATAGCCTCATCCTGAAAAAGATAGCGAATGAATACCAAGAAATGCACACTATTCTAAAGCCACAAATTATAAAAGCAGCTTACAGTTAGTTATGGTTCATGGTACAGTCAAAAGAAATAACTTCTGAAAAGCTGGACAAATACTTCTCAGTAACAGACAAGGCAATCAAAAAGGCAAAGTCAGCGATAAGCCAAAGCCCTGAAAAGAAAAAAGCCGCAGAAGACTTCCTTGACATGGCAGAGCGCTACCTGTCAGACGCAAAGCACTTCCGAAGCAAAGGAGACTATGTCTCTGCATTCGGGGCTGTCAACTATGCGCACGCGTGGCTTGATGCTGGGGCGAGGACAGGCTTGTTTGAAGTGCATGATGACGAGCTGTTTGCTGCGGACTAATCAGATCTCATGATTTTCTACGAAGACAACGTTCCCTTTGCTCCACATCACCGATTCTATTGCACATACTTTTGTTATTCAGTTTTGAAGCCAAAACGGAGTAACACAAATCCAAGTTACTGAAATTCATGCCCAATTGATTAAACTTGGTATCCTGAGTCCTTCCGAACATTCTTTCGCAGTCTTCAGCAGATTCGGCTTCAAAAGAATCTTCCGTTTTGCATTTTTTATTTCCACAAAACGCTACAGGGTTATGAGAGCACGTTCCAAAATGTAAAGGTTCGATCAAAGGAACATACAGATTATTTACAGCCCCAGCCCCACAAACATGACGGCAGTCCTTATCAGAGCTACAGGAGCGGGCAACTGTATCATCATAAACGCCAATCAAAAAAACGCTCAGTGGGAATGCGATTAAAAAACAGACTAAATAAATCAGTATCCCTTTAAACCATTTTTTATCCTTGCTTATGTAACAGGCAAAAAAATAAGAAAGCAGAAAAAAGGCGGTTATGGCAAAAATGGGTAAGCTGATGAATATTATTAGCACAGGAATGAATACATCAATATATAGCGCTACACTACCAGTAGTCGCAATCCCAAACATTAGACCGACAGACAGCAACATCAAGAGCAAAGAAATCAGTATTTTTCCCTTATCAGGCTTCAGGAATTCTTTCAGTCCCATTGCCGATATTGTACAGGACTGCTTTTATAAATATTGCGAGATCGGGATAACACACGCGTCAGAGCAGACAAAAACATTATAAATCCTGTTTTCTTAAAAGGGCGCATGATGAATGCCGTGAGGTTCGTGCAAGGAAGCCCTGAACAGCCAGCAGGCAACGTTTACATATTTGCCCGCGTAAATGACGGCACTTACTGCATAGGCAGGGCAGTGGCAAACGTATACAAAGGCGTTGAGCTGTCTATAGTTGCTGAGATAAAACATGCTGTAGGGCTTGACTCGCTCCTGAAGCCAGAGGGCATTTGTAAGATTGTGGGCTATGCAAATGATGATGGCGGCATAAGGGCACAAGCAATTTCCCAGGGCGCAGACCTGATTTATCTGGAAGGGGAATACAGCAGCGACTCCGTCTTTCCAGCAGTCAGAAATGCTATGGACAGCTACATAGGGCAATACAGCAACGTGCATTATCGCCGACAGGAAGATGCGCGTGCAAAGGCGTACGCTGCAACGCTTGCAACCAGAAAAGACGGAAGCATAGACGAATTAACAATACTCAACGCAGCAGACGCCTTAAGAGGGGCTGCTGCTTCTGCATTGCAAACAGCAAACCAGGAATCCTGCCTTAGGGCAATTACTGGACTGGAGTTCCTTCTTGGAAAGCTGCCAGGCGTTTATGCGGAGCACGCAAGCCAGCTGGTTGCATGGGCGAGAACAAGCCCACACAACGAGTCTTACGGGCCAAGGCTTATAGCAGAAATGCTTGGCATCTATGAAAGAAGGACAAAACATGGAGAATATGTGACAATAAACGCAGCAAATGCAGCAGCTGCCGCCAGCCCTACTTCTCAATCCTCGGATACACTCCGGGCTTCATGAAGACGCGCTCTGTCCTGACAGCAATGCCTTTCTCCCCAAGCATGTCCTTTGAAGCCATCTTTGCCGTGCCGTAACACACAAGCTCGCCCTTAAGCGTGAGCACAGCAACAACATTTTCAGGACTAATTCCTGACTCAAGCTTAGCTATGCCCGGAACCTTAAGCGATGCGCCATGCGCCATGCTGTCAACAGCAGAGTCAAGAACCCAAACCTTCGGAAGATGAGCAACAGCGCTCTCAACCGGCTGAACTACGCGGCGGATAAAGCGCTCATTGCCCTCCTCCTTCCAATAATGATGCGCATCAGACAAGTCCTGCAAGGTAGCCAATGTTGACTCGCCAAAAGGTCCTGCTTTTGTGCGCCTGAGCTCAGCCATGTGCGCGCCGCCAACCAGCCTGCCCATGTCATCAACAAGCTTCCTGATGTAAGTCCCTGCCTGGCAGCCAACCCTGAAAAGCACGTCCTTGCCGTCAATCTCCATAACGTCAAGATAATATATTTCCCTTTCGCGAAGCTGCCTCTTCACAGAGCTCCTCACAGGAGGAATCTGCTTAATCTTCCCTGCAAACTTTCTGCACACAGCCCTGATTTCCTCTTCAGGCAGCAGCTTGTGCGTATGCATCAGGCAGACATACTCCTTTCCCGCTGTAAGAAGAACATGAACTATCTTTGTAGAGCCGGACAACCCCACAGGCAGAACGCCAGTAACATTCGGGTCTAAGGTGCCTGAGTGGCCTGCCTTGCTCAAGCCCAGAATCTGCTTGGCATAAGCGCTTGCCTGATGCGAAGTAGGGCCTGCAGGCTTGTCAAGATTCACAATGCCATTCTCTATCAGCATCTCAGCAGGCCTCTTGCCATAATCACAGCCGTACTTCTCAGAAGCCTCAGCTTCTCTCCTGACAAGCAGTTCACGCCTGACCAATTCAAAAGGCAGCTTGCATTCTACCATAAAACACACTCCTATGGATGGGCTGGGCAAGAGAAAATGCTGTTTGTTAATAAAGGTTTATATGTGCGAAGCGGCGGAATTATTTTTTCATTTGTGAAGTGGTGTTGACAAAAGAATTGTGGGACGGCGTCTACTGTTATCTGTCCCGACGAATGAAATGAGGAGAGTGAAACGGGGCGAGGAGCGGAACGAAGTGAGCACCGCAGAGTTAATTTGGAATTTGATAGTTTTTTAGTTCAGTATTAAGAGTTTGTCGCCATCGTTTCGTATGGGGGGATTTCCGTTATTTTTTGCTTCTTTTTTTGAAAAAAGAAGATTTTTATAGTTTGATGTTCTTTTGTATTTTGAAGAATAGAAAAGTTTAAATAGTAGTTGTGTCTTAATTGTGTGTAGGATGAGTAAAAAATGAGTGATAATAAACACACAAAAAGAGTTCAGGTATCCTTTACAGAGAAGCAATGGGATTTAATACAAAATCTTCAAGGAGAATTA
The DNA here is from genome assembly GCA_016188205.1 of Candidatus Woesearchaeota archaeon. GTDB lineage: Archaea > Nanobdellota > Nanobdellia > Woesearchaeales > UBA10216 > JACPIG01. The sequence continues at coordinate 354 of JACPIG010000071.1, read as the reverse complement.
GGAAACTCTGATTCTGATGTTGTAAGAAGTATCGTAATCGCGTGGCTAACCGAAAAATCATTTGTATCAACATCCGCTAAAAAGAAAATGGAAACGAAGGTAACAAAATGAAAGAGACATTTCATAAATTATACCTAGGAGATTGTAATGAGATTATGAACAAATTAGAAGAAAATAGTGTTGATGTTGTTTTAGTTGATCCCCCTTATAACACGGCAAATAAGAATACAAAAGAGCTGAAAGGGAGAAAAGCATTATCAAAAGATTTTGGAGAATGGGACTATTTTGGAGATTCAGAATACTTAAATTTCACTAAAAAATGGATTTCAAATGCTGTAAGAGTCCTTAAAGAAT
>JACPIG010000070.1 GCA_016188205.1 Candidatus Woesearchaeota archaeon | reverse complement strand
TGTTTACGTCAATAACGAGTATTGCTATGTCTGCAAGGTTCCCGCCTCTTTTCCTCAGGCTTGTAAACGCCGCATGCCCCGGGGTGTCTATGAACAGCAGCCCCGGTATGCTGAACTTTATGTTTAGCTTCTCAAGCAGCTCGCCGCATATTGCCTTTACTGTTGACAGCGGAACATGGCTGCAGCCAATGCACTGCGTAATCCCGCCAGCCTCCTTTGCGGCTATCGCTGTTCCCCTTATCCTGTCAAGCAGCTTTGTCTTGCCTGCGTCAACATGACCGACGCACACTATAAGGGGCTGCCTTATTGCCGGTGCCTGCGCTTGCTGCACTTGTCGCTCTGCCTGAGCTTCCTGAGCTTCCTGCACCGGCTGCGTTGCTGGCGCTGCCGGATGTGCCCCTGATGCTGCTGCTGATGCTGCCTTTGCCATGGCAGGAAAGAAAAAGGCGGCTGTTTTTAAAGTATTTGGTAGTGTCTGGCTCGTTTTGTTATTGTGTTATTCTTTGAAAAGTTCTTCCATTAGTTTACGTGCATCACCAACGTAAACTTCGCCTATGGCGTCCCAAGGATGAGCTGCCATATTTGGTTTAATCCTGACAAAAAAGCTCGGACCATTTGGATAACTTGTTTCTGAACTGCATCTTTGAACTTGACATAAATAATCATGAGGAGAACCTGAGCGGTCATTATACTGCCTAACTTCTCTTACCGCATCTTGTCCGCCCCTTTCCAGCTCCACCAGCAGCCTATTTATCAAACCGTCTCCTTCCATTTGTTCTCTAACATGTCTTGTTACAGGCTGGTCTTCTATCCACTGTATCAAGCCACATTCCAAATGTGATATGTGTTTTGGCATGTTAATAAGGAAAGAAAAAGCCGGCTGTTTTTAAATTATTCGGAGTCATACCATAACGACTCCCTGCAAGTTTTTGAAGTCTCTGTCTGCTGTTACAAGCTTTGCGTTGCATGTGCCGCTTGTCGCATATATTATGGAGTCAACTGCCGCCAGCTTATGCTTTTCAGAGATATCCGCTGCGGCTTCGCAGGTTTTCGCGTCAACATCTATTACCATGCTTCTTGTTTTTACGAATCCCAGAGCTTCTGTTATTTCGTTCCTGCTGTAACTGCCTTTCAGCAGCCTCTTTTTTATTTCAAACAAGGAAACCGAGGAGCTTAGAAGCACTGCATCGCCCTCTATTAATGCGCGCATTCTGTCGCTTTGCCGGAAAAAATACAGCAGCCATGCGGATGAGTCCAGAAGCATAACTTCAGAATCTGTCATGTTTGTCGCGCAGGCCTTTCAATATTTCCTTTCTGTCCATCTTCCCTAAAAAGCCGTACATGGACTTCTGCCTGAAGCCCTTCTTCGCCATTTTTTCTATGGCTTCGTTGTACGTGTGCACGCCAAAGTGCTCCTTAAGGAGCTTGAGAAGCCTCAAAGTGTTCTCCTCAACCTGTATTGTGGTGCTCATGCTATAGTGCTATAGCGCTATAGTATTTAAATTCTTCGGATAGTGTTAATGAGGCGGAAACATTTTTTAATCATCATAGAGTGGTAAAAATAGTAAGATTTAAATACTCGGTTGTTGCCCTCGCGTTAGGTTGGACATGGCTCGTGTGCATAAACCAAGGACAGTGGATGAACTCGTTGAGTGGATTTTGGCTGGTAAGAGAAATCTCTCTTGGATTCGCATAAAGTGGCCGAATTTGTCCAGCTCACCACGTTATCAGGAAGTTGTTAAATACCTTATGGATTGTCCTGACATGCATGAACGCCCATTTGATTTTCGGGGAGCCCGTCTAAGCGATATTGTCGCCCCCGGGTTTCGGCTGACAGCCGCTACATTTGCAGGTGCATATTTGGAGGGTGCGGATTTAAGTTATGGATACTTTTTAGGAGCATCATTTGAGAAAACATACCTCAGGGGCGCACGCTTTACGCGAGCAGAACTCAAGGGTGCGAATTTTATGGGTGCAAAACTCCGCGCTGCGAATCTTGAGCGGGCAAACCTTGATTGTGCAATTCTGTCAGAAGCGGACATGATGTATGCACGCCTAAAAGGAGCGCGCCTCACAGGGGCGTATCTTGAGGGGGCGAACCTTCTTAGGGCAGACCTTGTAATGGTGGAACTTGCCGGAGCATTCCTTGATAATGCCCACCTTGATTACGCCACCCTTGTTAATGCAAATCTGCAAGGCGCACATATGGCTTATGCGCGTTTTGGAGACGCGAATCTTGTTGGTGCAATGCTTGCTGGAGCAGATGCTTCCCATTCAAACTTTGGGGGCGCAAACCTTTATAATGCAAAGCTCGGAGGGGCAAAGCTTAATGATGCCCGTCTTGATGGAGCGAGCCTTTGGAATGCGGATCTTGGTTCGACTCAACTCAATAGAGCACACCTATACGGGGCGTACCTTTGTGACGCAGACCTTACTCGGGCATCTCTTACAGAAGCAAGTCTTTTGAATGCGGATCTTGAACACGCCAACCTTACTGAGGCGACTCTCAGTTATGCAGATCTTCGCAAGGCAGACCTTAGTCGTACAAACCTTTTAAGAGCAAACCTTGAAAATACAAAGCTTGATGGTGCAAACTTTGATGATGCCTATTTTGGCGGAGCACATCTTGCAGGCGCCACAGGCCTAGAGAATGCTGTCGGCATGGACACTGCCAAGTTTTACAATACACACGTCAGCGATTATCAGGCACAGATTATAAAAGCGGTTCATCCTGACGCGATACTGGTAATAGTGTAGCAGCCGTAATAAGGAATCCGGAAGCTAAAAACCGTATTCTGCGCCGCCAAGCTCATCAAAAGAAGCGATGCAGGCATCAACTTCACCTGCAACTGCGGCTTTGCCATACTCGCCTTTCCTGTCAATCAGCACTCCACTGAATCCGTAGTCCATTGCACTCCTCACAACTGTTTTTGAGTCATCAACAACAACCCCTGTTTTGGGGCGCTGGATGCCTGCGGCTTTTATGCATTTGTCCCAGAATTCCGTGCTTGGCTTGACATCAGGGTCTGCTATTACTATTTGCCTGTCGTTGAAGAACTTTGAGAGCCCTATTGCTTTCGTTCTTTGCAGCCGCAGCCCTGACGAGTATTCAGGCTCATAAAGCATCTTGCCGTCTGAGAACTTAATCCGCGTGTCGCTTCCCGCAATAACGAATTTGTTTTTTGCGCGCTGCAGAAACCTTACGGAGTCTTCAAACAGTTTTGTGCTTTCCACTATCGCTTTCCAGTAAATGCCGGCTATGCGCATTATCTGGCTGCCGGAAAGCCTGAGGGCGCATTGCTCGGAAATGTATTTCAGGTACAGCTCCCTGCTGAACATGAAGTCTTGTTTGGTGTCGGCTTTTTTTGAAGACAAAACGTCATACGAATTCATTATTCCGGCAAGCTTCCTTCCCGGCTCTTCTCTTATGCCCAGATAAAACGAGTTGATGTCTGAGTATAACCTGCCGAACATCCCGCCTGCTTCCGGCTTGCCTGGGAAAAGCCTTAACAGCTCGTCCCTTACCGCCCTGTCCGCAGAGCTGGTATCGTGGCTCGCCAGCGTGGAATCCACATCAATGAAAAACGCGCTCTCAACATCCGCCGCAGTCATGATTCATTGGTTCTGGCAGGGTTTCATAAAGGTTTTGATTTTTCGGAAAGTTTGCGAGAAATCCGGAAGAAGCACTGGACACAATTTGCGCCCTGAGCGCAAATGTGCAATTAGGGACAAGCCCTAATTTGCACTGGACAGGTGCGCGCAAGGTAACAAAAATTCCGCCATAAATTACAAATCCCCGCCCTAAAGAATGGGGCTTTAATTAACTCTCGGGCGGAATTTTTGGAACAATAAATTTCGCCATAAAGGGCGGAGCTATAATCACGGCGAAATTTATTTGTATATAAAGCACTATTATGCATGAAAGAAAAAGAAAAAAAGCGGCCGCCAAAACCCGGTCGCAGGTGGTTCAGAGCCATAGAGTATTAAAAAGTATTCGGGCGAAACTCCCGGCCGCGGCGCATCTTATGCGCCTATTTTCTTGGCTCATAAAGCTCTATCGGAATCCCGTCAGTGTCTCGCAGGAAGCAGAACCAGGCGCATGTTGTGCCTTTCACAGGCGCGTCAATGTCTATTCCCTTGCCCTTCAGTTCCTTGTATTTTCTGTGGACGCTGCCAACCCGTATGCCTATATGCTTCAACCCTGTAACCTTGAAATCCGACAAGTCATCTTTCCCTTTAGTTGAACTCTTAAACTGGAAAATCTCCAGCTGAAACGTTCCAAGCACAAGCACAATCGCTCCGCCATCCCATCCAGGCTTTGTAAACCGGTGAATTTCCCTAAATCCAAGGTTTTCCTTATAGAACCTCGCAGAGCGCTCTGAATCCCTTGCAGTGATTGCTATGTGATGAACCCTCATGCGCCGCTTGTCTTTGCCGCTTATAAAAACCTTTTTATTGGATGCGCTGAATACATAATTTATGGCAGGCATAATTGAGGAAGGCAGGGCGCGGATTTATTTTGCCGAGCCTGCAAAAATATCAAAGTCAATGGGCGTCTTCTACAACCCTGCGATGAAGCAGAACCGCGACCTGACAGTCCTGCTGCTTGACTCAGCAGGCAAGGCAAGCAAGCCAAAGATGCAGATAGCTGACCCGCTTGCAGGCACAGGCATAAGGAGCATCAGGCTGCTGCTTGAATTGGGCAAAAGCAAAATCAGGAGCATAAGCATAAACGACAATTCAAAAGCTGCTGCCGCCGCAATAAGAAGGAAACTGAAGATAAACAAAATAAGAATTGGCAGCGGTAAAGGCGGCGGCAAAATCAGAATATCTGCAAAGGATGCGAATATTTTCCTTCTTGAAAGCACGGGCTTTGACTACATAGACATAGACCCCTTTGGAAGCCCTGCAAGGTTTCTTGACGCTGCTGCGCAAAGGATTGCGCGCGGCGGCATACTGGCAGTCACAGCGACTGACACTGCAGCGCTTGCAGGAAGCTCGCCCTCTGCGTGCATGCGAAAATACTGGGCAAAGCCGCTAAGGAACATGTTCATGCACGAGACAGGGCTCAGGATTCTGATAAGAAGAGTGCAGCTTGCTGGCATGCAATACGAGAAAGCTCTCATCCCGATTTTCTCCTATAAAGGGCAATATTATCTGAGGGCTTTTTTCCGCTGCGAAAAGGGGCGCATAAAATCAGCGCAAATTTACAAAAGCCACGGCTTCATTATTTACTGCCCCAAATGCCTTCAAAGCGAAGCTGCCCTGGAACTAATCAGCAAAACCTGCAATAGCTGCGGCATCAGGGCTGATTATGCAGGTCCTTTGTGGCTTGGCAAATTGGCAGACGCTTCCATTGTTGCCGCCATGCTGGGGAAAAGCCCGGAAGAGCACAGGCAGCTTCTTTCAGCCATAAGGAAAGAGTCAGCAATAGGCAGGCAGTGGTTCTACAATGTCAACTCTGTTTGCAGGAAATACGGCATAAGAAGCCCGCCGCCGATAAATGAGCTGCTTAAGAGCTTAAGGAACTCGCGTTTCATTGCAGCACGAACCCATTTTGACTGGGCTGCGGTGAGGACTGATGCTTCAATAAGTGAAATTGTCAGGACGATTAAGAAAGGCTATCGTGTCGGCAAAGCAGGCAGCCTGCCAACCAGTCTTGGCAGATAACCTGCCAGCCCGTCCAGCTCTATCCTTTCAGAATTGAGCCTGTAGCCGTTTGCAGTATCGCCTCTTAGAATTCGCATTAATTGAAGATAAGGTTTTATTTCATACTCCTGCGCATGCCCTGTTTTTGCCGTGAAAAGCAAACGCTGGCTTTCCACAGCATGCCCTTTGTCTACGGCATTCATCCAAACATATAGTGTTCCTGCTTCGTTTGCAATTGTTCCGCTCAGTTCCCAAGCGGCAAATTCCAGTTCCATAAGGAGTTCGTGCTTTACCAACAAGTCACCATCCTTTGCCCTGTTGGCTAATGCTTCAAGCGATATGAGCTGCCAGTGGACTCCCAAGTAAGGTTCTCCTGATGCCACTGCTTGAAGATTTGCAACTCCATATGAAATAGCGTCAGCAAGGTCGTGCATGGGAATTGAGGGGTTGATTCTCAGCTCCAGTGAGCCTCCGCTTCTACTAATTACGACTTGCAGCCTGCGGCCAATATCTTCCTTTTGAGCTTTGTCTCTTAAAAACTCGCCCGGCCCCATAAAAACGATTTTTGGTCTTGCCTTTGGAGTCTGCGGTGGAAACTCCGCCCATACGTATGGCAGGGCTTTTTCAAGCTGCTCGTCAAGGGTTCCTTGCTGCGTTACCGGCTGGTAAGGGTTTATTCCTGATTTGCGCAGCTCTTCTTCTGATTCTGTTCTGAGCTTCCTGAGAATCAAGTAGTCATTCAGCGCATCATCTAAAGTGTATCGCTGCTTAAATTCGTCAAGGTATTGCTGCTCAATGCGCGCTGCGGCTTCTGCATATTTTTCAGGCTCAATGTCAGCCAGCGCCATCAACGTTTTGTCTGCTTCAATTCTGGCTGATTTGATGTCCTCTGGTTTCAACTGCGATAGCAGCTCTCTGGCAGCAGACAAATCGCCTCTCCTGGCATGAGTGTCGGCAAGGTAGTAAGCTGCCCGTAAGGCCTGTCTTTTGATGGCACCCGCCCCTTCTGCCCCTTCTGCCCCTTCTGCCCCTTCCCGTACCTGCCCGGATAACTCCACAACGAGTTCCAGCAGTGGCATTGCATGCCCGTATTCCCCTTTTTGCCTTAATTCGTTTGCAGTGTTATAGTGGTGGTTGATAAGCTGCGCTTTTTGCCTGTCCTGCCTATACGCCGCCATTGCGCCCCCAAATCTGTAAAGCCCATCAAGTGTTATGCTCCGCGTAGGCACAGTTATGCGCAGCATTTCTGCGATGCCCATTTCAAAAGGCGGCCTGAGTGAAATATTTTCCCCGTTAAGCGCCATAATAGCTCTGATAAGAGGCGTTTTTCTGTATGTTATCCATTCATTGCTGTTAATGTAGTTCATTCTCCATGAAATGTTTAGACCTGCGCCTCTGGCTTTTGCCATGTCTGCCCATAAGTCCATCTCTTCTCTCTTTAAAGCGACTTCAAAAGACAGGTTCAGAAGATCGCCCTCAAGTCTTGAAAGCAGCTTGTATCTTGCCATCAAATCGCCGTTTTCAGCCAGGTTTGCAAGCACTTCCAAGGCAACAGTTTCCGCAAAAGATTCATTCCATGCCCTCTGGTGGACTGCTTCGTGAGGAATCACTAAATAAGCATCGGCTAATTTTATAGATGGAAGCTGTATTAGGATATCGTTAAATGCGAAACCTCCCAGCCCTGAAGCGCGGAACGCGTAAGAGATGCACAGGGGAGAGCACGGTAGTGATGCATACAGGTTGTCATGCTTAATGCCGGGGCGGCTAAATGTGTAGGAACCCTGAAACTCCGCTTCTATGAATGAAAATGCCTTGTCCAAAATGCCTTCCAGTGAGCTTATGGGAACTTCCTCATTAGGGTCTATGCCGGCTTGTTCCAGTTCCTTCTGTGCTTCTCGCTTCAAGTGTCTGACTGCATCATAGTCTGAGAAGAAGTCGGCAAGAGTATAGGACCTGAAGGGCTTTTGCATTCTCGGCGCGCCTTCTGCCCTTTCAAAACCGGAGCCAGTTATTGTGAATCCTGCCCAGAGTGAATTGCTGTAAGTAACAGCGTAGAATGTTCCCACTAAAGCTATTGTTTCGGCAGCGTACAAAGCAAACTGGCATATAGACGAAAAAAGTTTGCGCATAATGCAAAATGAGAAGTGGTACCGAGTTAAAAAGTTTGTCACAATTCGGCAGCAGAAGCCAGCAATCGGGCAAAGTCAACTTAGATGTCTTGGAATGCTGCGTCTCGTTTAGTAAAAGCGAGTGCAAGCA
>JACPIG010000069.1 GCA_016188205.1 Candidatus Woesearchaeota archaeon | reverse complement strand
TCATAGTGCAGGCATTGAGGGTGATGCCTCTCCGTATAAGCAAGGTGCTCAGGGAGCTCCAGGCTGAGCAAAAGAACAGCAAAAGACGCTAAAGCTCAGACAAAATGAATTTCTGCATAAGGATAAGCTCAGGAGCAAGAATGGATACCCTGCTGTCTTATCTGAAAATGGAAGGCTTCTCTTGGCAGCCAATGAGATAAACAACTGCAAAACTCTGGAGCAGCTTATAGGCAAGATAAAACACGCCTAAACTAAAACTTTATAAGCAGCCTTCAAATCCCCCTTTCTTATTGCCTAGCCGCCCTTTATGGCTTATGGCGGCGATTGCAGTGGGCGATAAAAACTGCAGCTCGGATTCTGGGCTGTTTGTTAACTGTGAGGAATCAGAATGACAGCAAATGAACAGTTTTTGGTGCCGCAGGACACGTATCTTAAGTCAGGAATACACATAGGCACGAAGTTCAAGACAAAATACATGGAGCAGTTCATATACAAGACAAGGCCTGACGGATTAAGCGTGCTTAACCTTCAAAAGATAGATGAGAGGCTAAAGATAGCTGTAAATTTCCTGTCTCAGTATTCTCCTGAGGACATATTAGTTGTCAGCAGGCGGGAGAACGGATGGAAGGCGGCAAAAGCTCTTAACAGGACAACAGGCATCAGGGTCATAACCGGGCGCTACCTTCCGGGCATGCTTACAAACCCAAGACTGGACAAATACATGGAAGTAAAGATCCTGATGGTAACAGACGCATGGCCTGACAGGAATGTCATAAACGACGCCATAAAGACAGGCATACCCGTAGTCGCCCTGTGCGACATAAACAACCAGTCAAACAACATAGACCTGGTCATGCCGTGCAACAACAAAGGCAAAAAGAGCCTTGGGCTGCTTTTCTGGATAGTTGCAAGGGAATACCTCAAAAGGCGCGGCACAATAAAAAGCGACGACGAATTCAAGGCATCACTAGAGGACTTCACAGACGAATAGGCAGGAACAGGCAGAAAAAGCCAAGCACAGCTATCAGGAAACCGGGTTCAGGTTTAAAAGTTGTCTGCACTACTCATTTTCCATGTCCGAATCATAGCCCATCATAAAGGCCTCTTCCTCAGGGCTCAGCTCGTCATCCTCAAGCAACTGCTCAACTGCGCCCGCTTCATAGATATCTGACTGAAGGTCCTCGTACATTTCAATCACCCTGAACTTAAGGGATGGAAAGCTTAATATATACTTAACCTATATACCATATATGGCATATAGCTATTCCACAAAACATTTATAATGTTCATAAAACATATAGAGTTTACGATATAACAGGGGCGAAACAATGGAAATGAGGAAAATAGTGAGCTTCGGGAACTCGTCATACGTCGTCACTTTGCCAAAAGCATGGGTCACAAAGAACGGGCTTAGAAAAGGCGACACGCTGACAATAGACGAGCGGCCCTACGAGCTTGTGCTTTCAGCCAGGGGGGAAGGGAAGAAAAAAAGAAGCGAGACAACGATAAACTGCGAAGGCAAAACATTAAGGGAGCTGAAAACAGAGCTAATTGCCGCGTACGTCAACAACTCCAACATAATAACCCTGAAGGGTGCCAACATAAAGGACCTGTCAGCGACCATAAAACCCATAATATACGGGCTTGTGGGAGTAGAGGTAATAGAGGAAACATCATCAAGCATAGTTGTCAAAGACCTCCTTGAGATAAGCGAGGTGTCAATAGACGACATAGTCAGGAGGATGGACCTTCTTGTAAAGTCAATGCTGGAAGACTCAACACACAGAGACAAGATTGAAAGCGTGCAGGAAAGGGACAAGGAAGTGAACAGGCTTGCTCTGCTTGCAGCAAGGCTCTTCAGGGCAGCAACAGACAACCCAGGCATACTAAAAACATTCAACACCAACTACTGGGACTTGCTGATGGCAAGGCACATCACAGTACAGCTTGAACACGAAGGCGACTATGTGAAGAGGGTGGCAAAGCTCCTTAACACGAACAACAGCAGGAAAAACAGCGGCGAAGAAAGCAGGAGGATTTACTCCCAGCTTGCAGCAAGATACAAGGAAGCAATGAAGGTATACTACAGCAAGGACAAGCCCGCATCATACAAAATGGAATCAGACACAAAGCGCTTCATGCAGGAATGCGACAAAGTCATAGAGAAAAACAGGGACGCGACAACAGTAAGGGTGATTGAGAACCTGAAACAGATGACAAAGTCAATAATGTACATACTAAGGACTGTTATGGAGCATGAGTAAATTAAAAATGGCAGTTATTCAAACTTCTCTATAATTATTAATAGCAGGCTGACTACTACAATTCAGCCATGAGCAAATCACTTATTGAGGGGGTGAATAACCACTAATCACATCAAACCGCTCTAATCAAAACAGCTTGAACCCCTTGTCCTTGACCTCTGCAAAGCCGTCTGCAACTATGTCAAAAAGCACCTCGCTCTGGGGGAGGTGGCGGTGCTTCTGGAGTGAGGCAACCCTTTTGCTGCCGTGAAGCGGCTTGAGCTCAATAAGGCACTTGCTGTTGTAAGTGATTATGTCACCGCCAACCATCCTGACAGACTTGCGGTCCTCAAAATCCGAATAAACCTGGTTTGTGAGGAGAACAGGCATTAATTTCTGCCTTGCCACCTCAACCAGAAAAGCAATCTGCCTGCTCAACTCGCGGTTAAGCTCTGAGTTTTCGCCTGCTCGCTCAACCCTGTAAAGATTAGTTATTGTGTCAACAACAACCAGCCCTATCTTCTGGCTTATCATTGACTTAAGACGCTCTATGCACTTCTTCTGCTCTTCAAAATTGGTCGGCTTCAGGAAAAGAATGCTGGGAAGAACCCTGCCTGGCTCGCGGCAAAGCTGGCCAAGCCTTGCCCCGGAAAAGCCGCCTTCAGTGTCGATGTATATGACCTTCTTTCCCAGGGCGGCAACCGAGACTGAAGCCATAAGGCAGGCTGTTGTCTTGCCAGAGCCCGCAGGCCCGTAAATAGTCGTCACGACATCCTTCTCATACCCGCCGCCAAGAAGCCTGTCAAGAACATCAGAGCCAGAGCTTACCTTCCCGCCATCACCCTCAACCATAGCATCAGGATAATATGGCGCTGTTTTTAAAGTGTTTGCAAAAGTTTTTAAATACGCTTTTTGCCCATTACAGGCGTAGGGTAAGAACTTAACCACGGCGCAAAGCAGCGCTGAGGAAAGTCCGCCCACCAACGGCAAAAGCTGAAAAAAGCCACTCCCTGAAGGGAGCTCCTGAGAGGGAAGGCAACCGCTCAGAAACGAAACGGCCCTCATGCCAGGATGAAGCGGCGAATCCTCCTGCGAGGGAGGAGAGCTAACCTGCAGACACATGTCCAGAGGGATGCGGTGAAACGGCGAGCCCTGGCTGGTGCAAGTCAATGACGCTAAGTCGAATGTTAAGGCACACCACCGGCATAAGATTATGCCATCGGGTATGACAGAAGGCGGCTTATTCTTACCCTACCTTCATCTTATGGAATTGGCAACATGACCGCAAACATCCTGGAAGAGATAAAAAAGGCAGAACAGGAAGCAGAACAGCTTATTCAGAGCGCTGAAAAAAAGAAGCAGGAAATAATACAGGACGCAAAAAAGGATGCGGCAGCCTTCCTGGCCAGGAAAGAGCAGGAAGCCCTGCTCTCTGTGGAAAAAATCCTTGCAGAAGCAAGGGAAAAGACAGAAAGCCTGAAAAGGAAAGCAATGGAAGACAGCAGGCTCAGCATAAGGGCGCTTGAGAAAAAAGCCGCAGCCAGGAAGGAAAAAGCTGCTGAAACTGCCATCAGGGCATTTGAGGGCGAGCTAAATGATGCCTGAAAGGATGAGCAAAGTAATGGTCATAGGGCCAAAGACGGTAATGCAACCCGTAATAAATGAGCTGCACTCAATAAAGGCAATGCACATATCCGAGCAGAAGCCGCAGGAAATGGCAACAGGGGAGCCGCTCAGGGAAGCAGAGAAGCTGTCAGAAACCCTGGTAACCGCAAGGTCGCTTATATCCCACCTCGGCATAAATTCAACATGCCCGCCAGCCAGAAAAACATTCGGGACGAAAAAAGACGCGGAGAAAATAAAAGAGCTGCAAAAAGAGGTTAACGAAAAGCTGGACAAGCTGAAAGCACTGGACGAAAGGATAAGGGCTCTTCAGCAGCTCGAGTCAGAACTCACTCTTCTAAGCCGGATAAATCTGCCTCTTGAAGCTTATTCTTGCTGCAAGAGCCTGACATACTTCGCCGGGCATGTGAAAAACGCGGATGAAGCAAGGAAAGCCGTTGCCAAAATAACAGAAAAATTTGAGCTTTATTCTTCGGACGACAAAAAGTTCATGGTCATATTTGCAGAAGCGCCAAAAAGGCAGGAAATACAGGACGCGCTCACCAGCCTCGGCTTTTCAGACATAAGCCTGGCATCAGCAACCGGAATGAAAGGAAGCCCTGAAGAGAACATGAAAAGGGCTGCACAGGAAAAAGCCGGGATTGAAAGCCAGAAAACCTCAATAAACGCTGAACTAAAAAAACTTAAAGACAAGTGGCAGGAAATCATCACGGCCATTGAGAGCTCCGCTGCAGAGCAGCTTGAAAAGGCAGAAGCGCCGCTCAGGTTCGGGACAACAAAGAACACGTTCCTGATAACAGGATGGGTGCCGTCGGAATCACTGGAAAAGCTGAATCAAAGGCTTGAAAGGATAGCCTCAGGAAAGATATACCTGAAGGAACTTGAGATAGAAGATACCGATAAGGTTCCGGTAAAGCTGAAAAACATAAAATACGCCAAGCCATTTGAGTTCTTCATAAAACTGAGAGGGCTGCCCCTGTACAACGAAATAGACCCCACGCCCATAGTGTTCATAAGCTTCCCCCTGTTCTTCGGCTTCATGCTCGGAGACATAGGCTATGGACTAGTCACTCTCCTCCTGGCAATTGCGCTGAAAAAACTCCTTGGAAAGGGAAAAGACCTGCTCAACTCAATAGCAATTGCATCCGCAACAGCAATCCTTTTCGGGCTCATATTCGGCGAGTTCTTCGGGGAAGAGGCAGTGCTTGGATACGAGCTCCCGCACATCATAAGCAGGGCACACCATGTAAACGAGCTGCTTGCCGCATCAATAATCTTCGGCATCATTCACATAAACCTCGGGCTCGTCCTGGGCTTTTACAACGAGCTCAAAAACCACGGGCTGAAGAAAGCAATCCTTGGAAAAGCAAGCTGGCTATTTATAGAGCTTGGAATAGGGTTTGTTCTGAAGCTGCTTGGAATAATGGCCCTGCCACAACCGCTCTTTTACGCCTCAGGCGCATCCCTCCTCCTGGGGGTTTCAATGCTTGCAGCAGCAGAGCTTGAAGAAGGCATACTGGGCGCGTTCAAGGCACCTATAGAATCCATAACCATATTCAGCAACATACTCTCATACGCAAGGCTTATGGCAGTCGGGCTTGCCTCAGTCCAGCTGGCAATAATAGTAAACGAGTTCGCAAAGGAGTTCTTCAGACAGGGAGGGCTAATGATACTGGCAGGAATAGCCATTTTGCTGATAGGGCACACGATAAACATAGTGCTCGGCATACTTGGAGCATTCCTGCACTCCCTAAGGCTTCAATATGTTGAGTTTTTCACAAAATTTTTTAAAGGGGGCTCTGAGCCCTACAAACCATTTGGAGAGAGAAACTAAGGAGGTGGAAAAATGGCTGAAGCAGGACTGGTGGCAATAGGAGCAGGACTTGCAATAGGACTGAGCGCAATAGGCGCTGCGCTTGCAGAAAAAGAGATAGGCGCGGCGGCAGTAGGAGCAATGGCTGAAAAGGATGAGTTCTTCGGAAAAGGGCTGCTCATGACAGTCATACCTGAGACGCTCGTCATATTCGGGCTGGTCATAGCCATAATGATATTGCAGCTTGCATCCGGCTAAAATGGGCATGGAAAAAGTAAGGGAAGAAGTGCTTGCAAAGGCAAAAAGGCAGGCGGCACAGATAGTTGCAGAAGCAAACAGGGAATCTGACGCAATAATGAAGTCTGCTGAAGAAAAGGCAGATGAAAACAGGAAAAAGGCGCTTCAGGAAGCTGAAAGGCAGATGGCAGAGGCACGCACAAGAGAAACTGCCGCGGCAGAGCTTGAAGCGGCAAAGATGATGCTGGATGCCAAGAAAAAGATTATAGAAGAGGTCTTTGAAGAAGCCAAAAGCAGGGTGGCAAAAACCCCTGCCCCAGAAAGAAGGAGGCACATAAAAACGCTCATAGAAAAGGCAAAGCAGCAGATAGACATAGACAGGGTTCTGTGCGCAGAAAAGGACATCAACAGCGTGGAAGGATACAAAAGCCAGCCAACAGCCATAACAGGAGGGATAATAATAGAGAACAAGGAAGGGACAGTAAGGGTTGACTGCAGCTATGAAGCCCTGATGGAAAAAGCAAAGGAAAAAGCGCTCAAAGATGTTGCAAACACACTATTCAAAAGCCAGTAAAGGCGCGCTTGCAGAACTTGCATCAGCAAGGCACCCGTACACATACGCAAGAGTCGCATTCATGCGTGCCGCGCTGATAACAAAAAGCACATACCCAAAGCTCCTGAAAATGGGTCTCAGCGAAATAGCAAATTTCCTCCAGACAACAGAATACAAAAAAGAGATAGACGAGCTCGCAGTAAACTATTCCGGGGCAGAGCTCATAGAAATAGCAATAAACAGGAACATATCAAACACATACATAAAGCTCAGAAGGATATCAAGACCAGAGCTAAGGATTCTCATAGACGCATACCTGAGAAGGAAAGACGTGGCAAACATAAAAACAATACTAAGGGGAAAATACACGAACACAAGCGAAAAAGACATAGCAGCTATGCTGCAGCCATACGAGCTTGACTACGAATCGCTGAAAGGGCTGCTCAAAAAGCAGGACATTGCAGAGATACTAAAAGAGGCAAAACTGAACAGCACAGCGTGGAAAGACGCCTATGAGCGCTTCAGGGAGACAAACAACCTCGCAGAGATAGAAAACGCCCTCGACCAAAACTACTACAGAACCGTGCTTGACATGGCAAACAAACTCCCAAAAAACACCCTGTTTAAAAGGTTCCTGCAGGAGGAAATCAGCATAACAAACATAGTGAACATACTGAGGTTCAAGCGCGAAGGAATGGAGAAAAAGAGCATACACAGGCACATGATACTGCACAAGAAAGAAGCTGACACAAAAATCAAAAGGCTTATTGACGCATCCAATGAAGAGCTGCCCGCAGCCCTTGAAGCCACAAAATACGGCGAAACTGCAAAACAGGGAATATCAGACTACAGGAGCAAAGGCACAATGGCGCGCATAGAAACAGACCTCTACACTCACCTTCTCAGGACAGCCCTTACGCTTGCAAGAAGAAGGCCGCTGTCATCAGACGCGATACTCGGCTACATGTTCGCAAAGGAAATAGAGGCAAAAAACCTCAAGCTGATAGCAAAGGCAAAACAGCTTGGCCTGCCGCAGGAATTCATAGAGGAACACCTCATAATATAAACCCAAACAAAATGGAAGTTGCAGCAGTGGGAAGCAGCGAGTTCACACTCGGCTTTGAGCTTGTAGGAATAAGAAGCTACAACTACACAAAACCGGAAGAGATAAAAGGGCTTGCAAAAGAGCAGGTGGGCATAATCATAATTGACGACAAAACGATGGGCAGCATGGACGAGTTCAGCAGAAAGGAGTTTGAGGACTCGCTAAAGCCGCTGTTCATCGTGCTCTCAGAAAAGGAAACGCAGGAAAGCATAGCCAAGCTGATAAAAAAATCAATAGGCATAGAGCTTTAGGCGAAACCAAGATGGCGGCGGAAAAAGACAAAGGGAAGCTGTTCAGGGTATCAGGGCCTGTAGTTACAGCCAAAGGGCTGAACGCAAAGATGTACGACCTTGTGAAGGTTGGAAAAGAAGGGCTGATGGGGGAAGTGATACAGGTAAACGAAGACAAAACAACAATACAGGTATACGAGGACACATCAGGGCTCAAGCCCGGAGAGTCTGTTGAAACAACAGGAAAGCCGCTCGCAATTGAACTCGGGCCAGGACTGCTAAACTCAATCTATGACGGAATACAAAGGCCGCTGCCGGAGCTAAGAAAGCAAAAAGGAGACTTTATTGCAAGAGGGCTGACAGCGCCGGGGCTTGACAGGAAAAAGAAGTGGGACTTCAAGGCAGCCGCAAAAAAAGGAGACGACGCAAAAGAAGGAAGCATAATAGGCACAGTAAAGGAACTCGGAACAGAGCACAGAATAATGGTTCCACCCGGCTTGAAGGGAAAAATAGCAGAGATAAAAGACGGAAGCTTCACAGTAGAAGAAGCCGTATGCAGGCTGGACAATGGGGAAGAGATAAAGATGATGCAGACATGGCCGGTAAGAAAGCCAAGAAACGTGCAGAGAAAGCTCCTGCCGAACATACCGCTAATCACAGGGCAGAGAATCTTTGACGCGCTGTTCCCAATAGCAAAAGGAGGAGTTGCTGCGATACCAGGACCGTTTGGCTCGGGAAAAACAGTTTCACAGCAAAGCCTGGCAAAATGGGCTGATGCGGAAGTGATAGTTTACGTCGGGTGCGGAGAAAGGGGAAATGAGATGACAGAAGTGCTTGAGGAATTCCCCAAACTTTCAGACCCAAGGACAGGACAGCCCCTAATGAACAGAACCGTACTAATAGCAAACACATCAAACATGCCAGTCGCTGCAAGAGAAGCTTCAATCTATACAGGGGTTACAATTGCCGAATACTACAGGGACATGGGCTACAGCGTGGCACTAATGGCTGACTCAACATCCAGATGGGCAGAGGCAATGAGGGAAATATCCTCACGCCTTGAGGAGATGCCAGGAGAGGAAGGATATCCTGCTTACCTCGCGACAAGGCTCGCAGAATTCTACGAAAGGGCTGGACGGGCAATAACACTCTCAGGAAAAGAAGGGTCTGTATCAGTCATCGGGGCTGTCTCGCCGCCAGGAGGAGACCTGTCAGAGCCAGTAACCCAAAACACGCTGAGGGTGGTAAAGGCATTCTGGGCGCTTGACGCAAAGCTGGCGCAGAGAAGGCACTTCCCGGCAATAAACTGGCTCACATCATACTCGCTGTATATTGACGGGATGGAACAATGGTTTTCGGCAATAGCTCCTGACTGGAGAAGCTGCATAAACAGGCTCATGGGCATACTGCAGGAAGAGGACAGGCTTCTGGAGATAGTGCAGCTAATCGGCTCAGACGCGCTGCCTGACCGGGAAAGGATAACGCTGAGAATAGCGAGGATGACAAGAGAATTCTTTTTACAGCAAAACGCGTTCCACCCTGTAGACGCATACTGCAGCCCGAAAAAGACATACATGATGATGAAAACCATACTAAGATATGCTGACCTTTCCTATGCCGCGCTTGACTCCGGAGTCAGAGCACAAAAAATATTAGACATAAAGGCAAAGGACAAGCTGAACGACGTCAAGTTTGAAAAAGACCACGAAACGCTGCTTAAGAACATAGAAAAGGAAATGGAAAAGGAGTTCAGGGAGTGACTGAAACAGGGAATGAAGGAGAACAAAAATGGAAAAGGAATACAAGACAATAACAAGAATTGCAGGGCCATTGCTTTTTGTCAGGAAAACAGAGCCGATAGGATATGCTGACCTCGTAAAGATAATGCTGCCAGGCGGAGAAACAAAAACAGGACAAGTCCTTGACACAAGCGAAGAAATAGTTGTAGTCCAGGTGTTTGAAGGCACATCAGGAATAGACCGCGAAACAAGGGTAAAGTTCCTGGGGGAAAACATAAAGCTGCCAGTATCGGAAGAGATGCTTGGAAGGATACTGAGCGGCTCAGGAAAGCCAATAGACGGCGGGCCAGAAATAATACCCGAAGACAAGCTTGACATAACAGGAGCTGCGATAAACCCCTACGCAAGAGCAAGCCCGGAAGACTTCATACAGACAGGCATATCAACAATAGACCTGATGAACACACTCGTCAAGGGGCAGAAACTACCGATATTCTCAGGCTCAGGACTCCCCCACAACGAAATCGCGCTGCAGATAGCAAGACAGGCAAAGGTTATCGGCAAAGAAACAAGCTTCGCAGTCATCTTCGCGGCAATGGGAATAACAAACGAGGAAGCGCAGCGCTTCATAAACGACTTTGAGCAGACAGGCGCCCTCAAAAGGTCAGTCGTGTTCCTAAACCTTGCAGACGACCCAGCAGTTGAAAGGCTGATAACGCCAAGAATGGCACTCACGGCAGCAGAATACCTCGCGTTTGAGAAAGGAATGCACGTCCTCGTGATACTCACCGATATGAGCAATTATTGTGAAAGCCTCCGTGAGATAGGCGCTGCAAGGGAAGAGATACCCGGAAGAAGAGGATACCCGGGATACATGTACACAGACCTTGCAACCATATATGAAAGGGCAGGGCTCATAAAAGGAAGAAAAGGAAGCATAACACAGCTGCCCATACTCACAAGGCCAAGCGATGACATCACACACCCAATACCAGACCTTACAGGATACATAACCGAAGGGCAGATAGTGCTAAGCAGGGAACTGCACAGAAAAGGCATCTACCCGCCAATAGACGTCCTGCCATCGCTTTCAAGGCTCATGAACCTCGGAATAGGAGCTGGAAAAACAAGGGAAGACCACAAGCAGGCATCAGACCAGCTTTATGCAAACTATGCAGAAGGAAGGGACCTGAAAGGGCTTGCGGCAATAGTAGGAGAGGAATCCCTTGCAGAAAGAGACAAGAAGCTGCTCAAATTCGCGGCAGAGTTTGAGGACAAGCTCGTAAGGCAGGGAAAAAACGAAAACCGCGACATACAGGAAGGAACGCTGAAGACAGCATGGAAGCTCTTGTCAACACTGCCGGAAACAGAGCTGACAAGGATAAGCCCTGAGACAAGAAAGAAATATTATGTAAAAGTGTAGAGAATACTGTTGTTAAACTGAAATAATAGCGGGCTGACTACTGGAGTTCCGCCAAAAGTGACGAGAAAGAAACATTATGAAAAAAACACGGAACAACAAAAACAACCATTAATCCATTAGCACAAAATACGATATTAAAAAACTAATACTGACTAAAAGCAGGCTGACTACTGCGGCTCCGCAAGTACTTCGGCTCCGCCAAAAAAACAAAAACAAACAAAGAAAAAAATGGCATCGGATGTAAAGCCCACAAGAAGCGAGCTGCTGATGCTCAAGAAGAAGATAACGCTTGCAAAGTCAGGGCACAGCCTGCTCAAAAAGAAAAGGGACGGGCTGATAATAGAGTTCTTCAAGGCACTGGAGCTGGCAAAAAACATAAGGGCAGAGCTTGTAGACGAATACAGGAAAGCCCTGCAGAAAATGAACACTGCAAGGGCTGTTGAAACAGACCTCGCGCTCAAATCACTTGCCATGGCAGTAAAGGACAAGCCCATAATAGAGCTGGAGACAAAAAACGTAATGGGAGTGCTTGTCCCAAAAGTAAGAAAAGGCGGCATGCAGAAATCGCTATTCCAAAGAGGATACGGCTATGTTGCGGGCTCAATAAAGACAGACGAAGCAGTTCTCGCATACGAAAAGCTCGTTGAGAAGGCACTCGCTGCGGCAGAATACGAAACAGTCCTGAAAAGGCTGCTTGAAGAGATAGACAAAACCAAAAGGAAAGTCAACGCGCTGGAAAAGATAACCATCCCAAGGCTTGAAACAGACGCGAGCTACATACGGCTCAGGCTTGAGGAAATTGAAAGGGAGAACTTCTCGCGGCTCAAGCATATTAAGGCGAGGGCTTGATTATGAAGCCTGGATGCTGCGTTGAGAACTGATGATTGTGTTTGCAAGGTTTTGAGCATGCCATTTCAGGGTTGGAAGGTCTTTTTTGCCAGTGCCAGAAGTCATTTCGTGAAGGGAGGCTTCTGCGTCAGTAAGCTGCTTGATAGTTGGATTTTCTGATCTCGCCACCTTTGCAAAGTTTGATGAAACAGCTCTCATGCACGCCTGAAGCCCCTGGAACTGAACAGAAAAATACTGCTTTTCGTTAGCTTGTATTCTGTCCAAGGTAGCGACCCTGATTTGTTCCATCCTGGAGGCCTTTCTAACCATATCTGCCATAAGGTTATCCATTCTAGTCCTGTCGCCAAAAAACCCGCTGTAGTCAGCACCTTTTATATTCTGGAACATGCTTTGAGCCAGAGCAAGCGCTGCTTCAGCGCCTTTAGCTACATCATTGCAAAGCCCGAGAAACTCCTCATCCGGAGACTTTCTTCCACCTTTCAGAAAATCAAGCCAGCCCATATGCAGCCATGCTGTGTTGGCATATAAAAAGTTTTTTATACTAAGCAATCACCCTATCAGGGCATGGCAAGGGATGACAAGATACAGATGCCAAGCTCAATAGGCGGCATAGTAAGGTATTTTGACGAGTACAAGAGCAGGATAGAGCTCAAGCCAGGGCATGTTGTGCTTCTGGCAATACTTGTGATGGTGATAGAGATACTTCTGCACACATTCGGATAAAGTGCAAGGGTTGCGGGGAAAGCAGGCATGAGGATGGATGACAGAGCCATCAGGGCAGCAATGCAGAAGATGGGCATGCAGAGCCAGGAAATAGCTGCCAGGGAAGTCATAATAAGGGCTGAAGGCAAGGACATAATAATAACCAATCCTCATGTCACCAAAGTCAACATGATGGGGCAGCAGACCTTCCAGATAATGGGAACAGTAAACGAAAAAGCAGCAGCCACAGGCACGGGCGGCGCAGGCATAAGCAAGGAAGACATAGAAACGGTCATGCAGCAGGCTGGTGTTGACATGCCAACAGCGGAAAAAGCGCTGAACGAAAGCAAAGGCGACCTTGCAGAAGCCATACTCGCCCTTACAGGCGCCAGATAAAAAATGGACCTTATGCACGAAGCCAGGGAGGAGCTCAAAAGGGCAGACCACCTGCTCTACGTCAGCCTCAAATACACAAGGACTGTTGACGTAATAAAAAGCCTCATAGAAAGGCTTCTGAACGCGCTGAACATAGCAATAGACTGCCTCCTGCAGCGGGCAAAGGAAAAGAGGCGGATAAAGGAAATGCCGGATAACAACGGGCTGAAATGCGAGCTTGCAAAAAAAACCTATAAAGACGAAAAAATAAGCGACATGATAGGATTTGCCCTGATGCTCAGGAAGATAAGCAGGGCAGACTACAAAAGAAGCAACGAATTCAGAAGGCACGTCACAATGACCGCGATAACAGACGGCGGCATAGTCAACATAACCCTTGACGTAATCAAGGAATACTATGACAGGACAACAGACTACATAGACTATGTTGACAACCTTCTGAACCCGAAGAAGGAATAGAAGATGAAAAGGAAAAGAACAGTTGTGCATGGCTTGTCCAAAGAGCTTGCTGAAATCATGTTCTGGGTGTCGCTACTTGCCCTGATAATAGCAAACCTGCTTGTAACCATAGTGATTGTCCCCCTAGTGCTGGCTGCCTCAGCCCTGACCGCGCTGATTGTTGCCTTTCTGGGGCTGTTTGCAGGCAAACTGTTTGCCATGCTCATAGCCAACATAGGGAACATTGAGACGAAACACCACATAATTGCAGCAACACTTGTCCCGGGGCTTGCAGTAATGAACCTGTTCATACTGATTGCAGGAGTTAACAGGCTTGCGCCTGCATTCGGATTAGCACAAAGCCAGGACCCACTGCTGATAAGCATAGTGTACGTCGCATCATTCCTCACGCCATACCTGTGGGCAAACGTGATAAACAGGAAGAACTAAAGGAAAACAAAAGCCTCACAATCGCGTCTGCCTGTCCTTAATCGTGTTAAGAACCATTATCGTGTTTGTGCGCTCAACAAAATCATAGGTCTGTATCCTCTTAATAAAGCTGTCAAGAAGACGCCTGTTTTTGAAGCGCGCGACGACAACAGAGTCATAGTCGCCTGTCACGTCATAAACAGCCCTGACGCTTTCCGCTGTCGCGATTTTCCTCTCAACCTCAAAAAGCTTGCCCTTGGAAACCTTGATGTGAATGATGACGTCAATGTCAAACCCCAGCTTTTCGTGGTCAATAACTGCCGTATAGCCCCTTATTACCCCAGCCTTCTCAAGCCCCTTGACGTGCTTCATAACAGTTGCCACAGAAACGCCTGTTTTCCTTGCAAGCTGCCTGTATGATAGGCGGGAGTCATCAATCAGGGCGTTAATCAGCTCCCTGTCAATATCTGCGATACCTTCAACCGAGGTTTTCATATATATCACCAATCACCCAAAAACTGATAGAATAATGAACATATATTTAAATTTTGTGCATTTAAGCAGCCAAATGTAGACTAAAAAGCCGAAAAAATATATATACTGTGCAAAGATACCTGAATGCTAAGGTATTTTTGCTGTTCGAGGTGGTCGAAATGGAATCGGCTGAGATGGAAAGCAACGACTTTTATGACGGGTTTGAGGAGTCGCTTGAGGACGACGAAATAACCGCAGCAGAAGCGGGCTTCATGAAAGGGTTTAAGGGGGCGTGAGAAAAATGGCACAAAACACGATACAGCTTGATATAATAGTCGGAGAGCATGGCAGAGGCGCTCTGGCAACAGATGCTGCTGCAGACGCATTAACGGTTCATGGTATTACGCCACTGAGAGTAGCTGCAGCAGAAGCAAATTATCGCGGACAGCTTGGATACACTACCCCACCCGCTGCAATGGGCACATTATACGCTGCAATGAAAGAGATAGAACACCTGTATACAGGCGGTCCAGCAGCTCTTGGATAACCCCGGATAAAGCCTCTGCTTCAAAAACTATATAAATATGCTGTGCTGCTTTTTCTGCATGAAGCCTGAGGAATACCTTACAGAGTGGGCGAAGAACTACATAAGGCACAAAGACATAGTCCTGAAAAGGATAGTAAGCATGGAAGAGAAAGGAGGCAGGATAACAGTCAGATACAAGGACAGGACAGCTTCTTACGAGCCAATGGCTTCCATGAAAGACTTTGAAAAAGCCAGCAACGAAGCGACCATAATAACTTTCAACACCCAAGACAATTTACAGCAGCTTCTAAAAGGATGGGCAAGGCTTGTGGCAAAGAAACTTGTAGTAGTAATGATAAACCCGCTTTCAAAGCTGGACAACAAATGGGTAATAGCGGCACACATACACGACAGGATATGCGACAAGGCTTCATTCAAGCAGGGCATGCAAACCATGTTTGAAACTGTGGAGCCGCTAAGCAGCGAGCAGATAAGCGAGCTGTGCAAAGAAGGCAAGGAAGGGGAAAATATATGATGCGCAACAACCTGCGGGCAATAAGGGACTCCTTTCCATCAGAAATAATGTCCAACATAATACTTGGCGGGCAGGACGGCCTTGTCAACACATTTGGCGTCATCCTCGGCGTTGCTGCAGCATCAGGCGACATAAGAGTTGTCATAGCAGGCGGGCTTGCGGCATGCTTTGCAGAGTCAATATCAATGGGCGCAGTTGCCTATACGTCGCAAAGGGCAAAGCACGACCACTACCTCGCACAGCTTGAAAAGGCAGAGAGCGGGATAAGCAAAAGCCCTGCAAAGAAAAAGGCGGAAGTAAAGGAAATATACAAAGGCAAAGGATTCGTAGGCAAGGAGCTTGAGAAGATAACGTCGCTTATAACCTCAAACAGGAAGGCGTGGCTCTCAACCCTTACAACCGACGGCGCAAAAGTGGCGCCGATAAGCAGAAGGGATGTAAACATAAACTCAATAATAGTCTTCTTTTCCGCGCTCCTCGGCTCGCTTGTGCCGATAATCCCGTTCTTCTTCCTCGCGCTGAAAGAAGGCATATACCTTTCATTCATACTTTCTTCCCTTACTCTTTTCCTACTGGGATTCTACAAAGGCAAGCTGACAACAGGCAAGCCGGGAAGAAACGGGCTGGAAATGCTGCTCATAGGCCTGAGCGCGGCAATACTTGGATACGCAATAGGATACGTGTTCAGCGCGAAGGTTTAGGGAGCGCATTCATTAACTACCGTATAACCCGCCTGAACTAAACTTTTTCCTATTGCCTCAAGCGTTGCATCCCCCGGCGTTGATGCTACTACATCTGCAATAATTTTTTCAACGCCACTAGTTAACGCGTCTTGAGAGGCTACTCTTCGTGACACATGCAAGCCCCTTGAATCGCCATCCGTCTTTTTTGGCAAAAGAGAAACAGTGTAAAAGAAATCCTCCCACCCATTAGAAAGACCACAAGGAGTAACGCGAAGTGCACCGCCCTCATTAGGTATAAGACACGCATACAGATCCATACGCGCCAGTAATAAGCTGAAATATAAAAAGTTATTGCTATAATGCCAGACATAAATAATTATACAAATTGTTATGTCTGGCAAACATAGTAACTGACATTTACGTATAAAAAGTTTTGTCAGTTACTATAAAACGTAGTTCTACCACTGCTCCCTGTAAATCCTTTTCCCGTCAAAGCCCAGCCCTGAAAGAACCTTAATTGCCGCAGGCACCATTACAGGAGGACCGCAGATGTAGGCATCAGATTTGGCGTAGTCCGAGTATTTTGGCAGGATTTCAGGCACAAAACCAACATCACCGCCCCAATTATCCGCAGGCGCGTCTATGGTTGTGTGGAGAACAAGCTTTTTCTTCTTAGCATATCCCTGAAGCTCATCCCTGTATATGAACTCATGAGGGGTTCTGAACCCATAGAAAAGGCGCAAGCCATTTGGCGCAGCATTTGGAGCAGGAGAGCTGCACAAAGTGCGAAGCATGCTTCTTATTGGAGCAATTCCGCTTCCTCCTGCAATAAAAGTCGCGTTTTCAGGAACAGGAAGCTTCAGGCTGAACACGCCGTAAGGGCCGCTTATGTTCACAACATCGCCTGTGTCAAGCTCATGCATCGCAACTGAAAACAAACCATTATCTGCCCTTGTGATGCACAGCTCCAAATAGTCTTTGTCCAAAGGCGATGATGCAATTGAGTAAGACCTCTTCACCAAAGCGCCTTCCCTGCCGTACAAGCCGTCAATGGAAGCCATCAGGAACTGGCCTGGAACAAAGCTGAAGCCCTTTGGCCTTTCAAGCCTGAAAAGATTAACCCTTGGCGTCTCATTCACTATTTCCAGAACCCCTGCCCTGTAAGAAGCCATTGAAATCACCTTTGCGCCTTTATTTGCGCCTTGGCTTTTATCCAGTCATACCCGTCTTTCTCTATATCATCAGCAAGACCGCTTACTCCAGAAGCAACTATCCTGCCGTCCATCATCACATACACCTTTGCAGGCTTTATATAGTTTAGTATTCTCTGATAATGAGTTATAAGGAGAATGCCTGTATCAGTGCCTGCCATGCCTTTTATTCCATTGGCGACTGTCCTCAGCGAATCCACATCAAGACCAGAGTCTGTTTCATCAAGAACAGCCATCTTCGGCTGGAGAACGGAGAACTGCAGAATTTCCATGCGCTTCTTCTCGCCGCCTGAAAAGCCCTCGTTAACGTGCCTTGAAGCAAACTCCTTGAGTATTCCCAAAGCAGACATCTTTTCCAGAAGCACCCTGTGGAACTCCATCACGCCAAGCTTTTGCTGCTTCACCGAGTTATAAGCAGCCCTGAGAAAGCCCTCAACAGTCACTCCAGGAATCTCGCTCGGATACTGGAATGAAAGGAAAAGACCAAGCTTCGCCCTGTCAGTGGGGGAGAGAGAAGCGATGCTTTTCCCGCCCAGCATTATTGAGCCGGAATCTATCCTATACTTCGGGTGGCCCATAAGAGCATAGCCAAGCGAGCTCTTGCCTGCGCCATTAGGCCCCATAAGCGCGGCAACCTCTCCTTTATCAACATCCAGAGTTATGCCTTTCAGTATTTCAGTTCCGCCAACACTGACTTTCAAGTCCCTTATCTCAAGAAACGCCATTTTAAGCACCTCTGGTTTTATTGGTTTTGAAGTAAACGGCTATTCCTGCCTGAAGCGTCTTCAACGCAAGCACAGCACACTTCATCCTTGCATGGCTTACCGGTATCATAAGCATGCCAAGCACATCATCGGCAGACATTGCATAGACAGCTTCCACTGACTTTCCTTCAACACGCTCTGTAAGCATGGAAGCAGCTGCCTGGCTTATAGCACAGCCGCGCGCAATAAAGCCTGCCTTTGCTATCACCCTGTTCTCCATCACGCCACCATCATCACTGCGACCACCGCTATCACTGCGATTGCCGCTATTACCGCCATCACTTCCTGGCTTTGCGAGCTTCGCATACATGGCTATTTCGTCTCCGCACAAAGGATTGCTGTCCTTGTAATAAATGTCGGGGCTGTCAATCACGCCCTTGTTTCTGGGGCGGGAATAATGGTCAAGTATGTGCTCCTGATAAATGTCAGCCATTCTGCACCATCACCCCTTCCCACCAAAAACCTTCCTAACCCTGCCAAGAGATGAAACAAGGGAATCAACTTCATCTTTCGTATTGTAAAGGTAAAAGCTTGCCCTTGCAGAACCGGAAATTCCGAGCTTTGACATAAGCGGCATCGCGCAGTGATGCCCGCCCCTGATAGCTATGCCTTCCTGGTCAAGGATTGCTGCAACATCGTGGGCGTGAATGCTGCCCATGTTGAACGAAACAATACCCGCCCTTTCCTTCGGGCCGTAAACCTTAATTTCCGGTTCAGACAGAAGCCTGTCTGAAGCATAGCGTGAAAGGCGCTGTTCATGGCTGAAAACGCTTTCCATGCCAATGTTTTTCAGGTAGTCTATCGCAGCGCCAAAGCCGATTGCGCCTGATATGTTGGGAGTTCCTGCCTCAAACTTCCATGGAAGCTCGTTAAACCTTGTGTCACCAAAAGTCACTTCCCTTATCATGTCGCCGCCATAAATGAACGGCTGCATTGAATCAAGCAACTCAGACCTGCCGTAAAGAACGCCAATGCCTGTAGGCCCAAGCATCTTATGCGACGAGAATGCGAGGAAGTCGCAGCCAATCTGCCTTACATCAACAGGCATATGAGGAACGCTTTGGGCGGCATCAACAACAAATAATGAGCCGTTATCATGGGCAATCTTGGCCATCTCCCTTACAGGGTTAATTGTGCCAAGAACATTTGAAACATGGGCAATTGAAATAATCCTCGTCCTGCTGCTTATTGACGCGGAAAAATCGTCCATATCAATCAGGCCATCAGCTGAAACCTTCGCATACATTACCTTTGCGCCCACCTTCTTTGCTATCTGCTGCCACGGCACAAGGTTGCTGTGGTGCTCCATCTCAGAAAGCAGGATTTCATCATCTTTCCTGAGCTGCAAACCGAGCGAATAAGCAAGAAGGTTGATTGACTCAGTTGTGTTCTTTGTGAAGATTACTTCCTTAAAATCCGCGCCAATGAACTTTGCCGCCTTGACATGAGCAGCCTCATAAGCATCTGTTGCTTCCTCGCTGAGCCTGTGAATGCCCCTGTGCACGTTGGCGTTGTAATTCTCATAATAATCCCTGACAGCGCCTATAACCTGCCGCGGCTTCTGTGTTGTCGCTGCATTATCCAGATAAATGAGAGGCTTTCCATTGATTTTCCTTCTTAGAATGGGAAAATCAGCTCTCAAAGATTCTGCGTTCAGCAGCTTAAGCCCTGCATCCATGCTTCAGACCTCCTGCGTATCGCATCAATATGTGCCCCTTTCATCTGAGAAACCGCGGAGCCAATAAAACCGTCAACAACCAGCCTTTTTGCATCATGCTTTGAAAGCCCGCGCGAGCAAAGGTAAAAAAGCTTTTCCTCATCAACAGGAGCGCAGGTCGCGGCGTGCTTTGCCCGGACATCATTCGTAAGAATCTCAAGTGCCGGAATAGAATCAGATTTTGCGCTGCTGCTCAGAAGTATTGAGTGCTCCTCAAGAAAGGAATTAGAACCTCTCGCCTTTTCAGCAATCTTCACCATCCCGTAAGCAACCTGCTGCGCGCTTTCATCCAAAGCTGCCTTCACGATAACCCTGCTGGCTGTGTTTGGGGCATTGTGGACTGCCGTGATGGAGCTGTCAATATGCTGCCTGTTCCTTGCAAGCACAACCTCAACGTCAAGCACAGACGCGCCTTCACCGTCCAGAAAAGTTTCCCTTCTGCACTTAGCCAATCCGGAGCCGGCATTAAGAAGATTCCAGGAAACAGAGGAGTTCCTGCCGAGCACAGCTTTCCTGTGGCTGATAAAAGTCGCGTCCTGACTGAAGTCCTGCACAGAAACAAAGTTAAGGCTTGCGCCATCGCCAAGATAAACTTCTGTCACGTCACTGTGGAAAAAATTCCCCTGCTCTGAAGCAAGCTCTTCCGTGAAATCAAGCTGAGCGCCGGAATCAACAACAATAATACTTCTTGAAAAGCCGGAGTTTTGCGACAGCAGCCTCTGGCTTACTGAAAGGCAAGCCCCCTTAGGAACATAAAGAAACGTGCCTGAACTGAATGCCGCCCTGTTTAGCGCGGCGAACTTGTCATCTGGAACACTTTCAGCAAGCAACTTCCTGAGCAGCGGATGATTCTGGGCAGACAGGATGTCTGCAAAAACAGCCCCGTCATGAAGAGCGCTGCCGCCCCTTAATATTCGTGCTGCAGAAACAGAGCCAAGAATCCTGCCAAAATCAACATCAACAACAGTGTATGCTGACTGTTCCAGCGGCAGCCTTTCAAAGGCGCCTTCAGACTCACGCCTGACAGAACCAAGCCACCCGGGCTCTGATTCTCCAAAATTTACTGTGCTTCCAAACAAACCCGGCATAAAAACCACCAAGCTACCCAACCGCCCCTGTCATCTCAAGCTGAATAAGCCTGTTGAGCTCAACCGCATACTCCATCGGCAGCTCCTTTGTGAGCGGCTCAACAAAGCCGAGAACAATCATTGCAATAGCCTGCTGCTCAGACAAGCCGCGGCTCATCAGATAAAAAACCTGCTCCTCGCCAATCTTCCCGACAGTCGCCTCATGCGTTATTGTCACATTGTCCTCGCCTATTTCCATGTAAGGATACGTGTCAGACCTTGAAGCCTCGTCAAGAATCAGGGCATCGCACCTTACATTAGACTTTACATTCGCCGCGCCCTTCTCAACGTGCAGCAAGCCCCTGTAAGAAGTCCTGCCGCCACCCTTGCTTATTGACTTTGAAATTATTGTTGACGTCGTGTCAGGGGCGAAATGAATTGCTTTTCCTCCTGCATCCTGATGCTGCCCCTTTCCTGCAAGCGCAACAGACAAGATGTCCGCCTTGGCATTCCTGCCCATAAGGTAAACACTCGGATACTTCATAGTGACCTTTGAATTATGCACAATGAACCCGTTCGCGACAAAGTTATGAGCCCCTTCAACTTCTATGTCCCATGTATCCTCTTCACCGGAATACTCTATTTCTGAAACAGGCGCGAAAACAACTGGCTTCTCAAACTTCCCCTCGCCAAAATACAGGAAGTAATGGGTATATTCTTTTTCCACCTTCCCAAGCGGCTTCAGCTCCCTTCTGGACCATTTGCTTATTTTCATCGGGTTTAAGCCGGAAGAAATGGCGAGCAATTTAATATCCTCCAGCAAATCACGATTGCAGCTTGTTATTGATACATTCTTATGCCTGTTCCTGTAGCTCCGGTAATAGCC
>JACPIG010000081.1 GCA_016188205.1 Candidatus Woesearchaeota archaeon | reverse complement strand
TCAGGGAGCTGAAACAATGCATACCTTACAGTAATCTAAGAATATATTATGCGTGCAAGGCAAACACCAACCCCCACATAATGAGCATATTAAGAAAAGAAGGTGCCTATGCTGATGTTCTTTCTCCGGGAGAGATAGTGATGGCGCTCAGGGCAGGCTTTTCCCCGGAACAGATACTGTTCACAGCAACGAGCGTTACAAATGAGGAGATGAAATTCGCCATAGAGAAGAAAATAATGGTGAACTGCGACTCCCTGTCGCAGCTTGAAAGGTATGGGAAGCTGAACCAGAACAGCAAAGTATGCGTCAGGATAAACCCCGATGTGGGCGGAGGGCATCACGGCCACGTCATAACAGGCGGGCCTGAAAGCAAGTTCGGAATATATTATGACAAGGTTGGCGCGATAAAAGATATTGCGAAAAAACACGGGCTTAAGGTAGTTGGCGTGCACCAGCATATAGGCTCAGGAATACTTGAAGCTGAAAAGTTCATGCTCGCAATGAAGGTGCTGCTCAAAACAGCCAGAGAGTTTGAAGGGCTTGAATTCGTTGACTTCGGCGGCGGAATAGGAGTTCCATACTTTCCCGGGCAGAAACGGATGGACATAAAAGCGCTCGGCAAAAAAATGACCGAGACGTTTTCGGCGTTCTGCAAGAGCTATGGAAATGGAAAGGAGCTTGCGCTGTGCATAGAGCCGGGGCGCTATCCGGTTGCAGAAGCAGGCTTCCTGCTGTGCACAGTAAACACGATAAAGGAAACGCCAAAGCACAGGTTTGCAGGAGTTGACACGGGCTTTAACCACCTTATAAGGGCTGCAATGTACGGCTCATACCACCCTATAATTGTCGCCAGCAATGTAAAGGCAGGAAAGACACAGAAAGTTGCAATAGCAGGCAACGTTTGCGAGTCAGGGGACGTGTTCACAAGGGACGAGCACGGAATAGCTGACCGTGAGCTTCCGCCGATAAAAGAAGGCGACATCATCGCCATACTGAACGCAGGCGCATACGGCTTCTCAATGTCATCAAACTACAACACGAGGCAAAGGCCTGCTGAAGTGCTTGTAAGCGGGAAAACAGCAAAGGTCATAAGGAAGAAGGAGACGTTTGAGCAGTTGATGTATGGGTATTAATAATGCCACCGATAGACATTGTTCAAAAGATATGCCTTGTTCAAAAAAGAATCGCCAACATATGTGTTGGTGCTTCAACAGTTAGAGGTCAACCTAAAAGAACAGTGGATGAAGCAAGAAAATATCTTAAATCAATAAAGTTAGAGGAGTTTTCAACTAGTGGAGATGAAAGCCAATTCAAGGTTTTATTAGATAATCATACTGGTTTATTAAAAGAGAAGTTTCCCTCAAAATCGTGGGGAATGTCAAGAAAAGTTTTAAACATATTCCTTTTTCAGGCTTCGCATGACATTCTATTAAACAGGCATTATGCTCTTGATGGAATAATACCGTATTTGGAATTGCCTTTAGATAATCCTAACGCACAGAGATTAGTCAAATTTGCAAAATCGAAAAATGTAGAATTAGAGTGGAAGAACATACGTTCTTTAAAACCTGAAACAAATGAACAATTCCAGGAAGTTGCAAAACGTTGCGCGCATGATGAAATTCAATGGGATAGATGTTATTTAGAGGTCTGCTGGTGGCGTTCTGAAGAATAAATAGGCGGGTTTTCTAATTGCGTGTAACTATCCTCTTTCCATTTTTATTCAAATAAAAAAGAAAAAAGCGGCCGCGCAAAACCGGTCGCAGACGGTTGAAACCCTTGAATAATATGAGAGTGCAAGTATATAAATTTTTATGCCGCGGTCGCCTAATGTATAGTACCGAATTCACGTAACATCATTCCAGCACGTTCTGAAATAAAGCTGTAGCCGAAAAACCACACAGAACACCATCTTTATACATCTGGCTGAAATGTTACGCGAAACTGATACCGACAACTTTTCTCAGACGGTAAAACCTATAGTACCGAAATCACGTAACCTGTACCGAATTCACGTAACATTATAACGCCTTTTTAAAGGCGCTTTTTGTACGCCTCATTCGGAGTCATGTAGTCAACAGCCTCGCTTGGTCTTTCATTATTGTAATAGTCAATGAACTGCTCTAAGGTTTCAAACCTATCGTCAAACTCCGTATCCAGTATGTGAAAGAACTTCTCGTTTTTGCCATTTGTCTGAGGATGCCTGACTTTTGACGGAATAAAGAGAATTCCCAGCTCCTCAAGAACCTCTTGGAACTCATGTATAGCCTTGCCCTTCTTATCAGTCTTGTTAGGGAAGAAGTGCGAACCACGGTCGCTATTCAGACAGAAGGGCGTTACGAGATTCTCAGCAATTGCCTTGTAAAGAGCAAATGCTGAGTTTTTAGCTGTGGTTGCCCCTGTTATGTAACTCAGTACCTTTCTTGAGCAGTCATCTATAAACACAAGAATGTTCTCCCCCTAAGCTTCTCGGCTTTTATCACGTGCCAGTCAGTGTGCCACATATAATTCGGAATTGGCCACTCGTAACGCTTGTACTTCCTTGGCTTCCTGCGCTTCAGGTTAGGCTTCTGAAACCCTTCTTTTACCATTATTTGGCTTATTTTCCGAAGGGAAACGCTAAAGCCTTTCTTTCTGAGAATGGCGTGAAGCTTTCTGGCTCCGCACCTGTACCGCTTCCATTCTTTAATAACGAGGTCGTAGAATCTTGGGTTAAGAGACTGGAAAAGCCTTCCCGGCTTGTGGTCCTTAAGAGTAGAGTCGCCCCATTCCTCGTATTTTTTCCTTATTCTCCATACATTAATCCTGCTTATCTTCTGAGAAAGAGCTATTTCTTTAACAGGCCTATTTCTCTTCAATTGTTGTACAATCCATTTACGTTTTTTTCATTTAACTTGTACATTTCACATCACCAGTCAGCAGCTAATCTACCGCTATTTAAAAAGAAGCAGAAATGTTACGCAATTACGATACTAAACAGCCGCGGTCGCCTAATCTGGTATGGCGGACTGTTAAGACCCGTCTGCTCGCAAGAGCTCAATTTGAGCATAGCTCAAATGAGCAATTGGCAAGAGCCAATTTGCTTCTGGGTTTGAAACCTTCTGGGCGAAACTCCCAGCCGCGGCGCATAATTATGACATGCCAGCCGCAGCAACACAAATTTTATATAATGCTGAACAGCGGCAGACTTCCATGGACGAATACACTATCGTAATTGAAAAAGGGGAAGACGGCTATCTTTTGTCCGAAGTAGTTGAGCTTCCGGGATGCCACACACAGGCAAAAAGCCTCAATGGCCTCATGAGAAGAACAAAAGAGGCAATATCTCTTTATCTGAAATGCTAGTGTGAAAATGGAAAAACTGAAATTCGTCAAGATGCACGGCACAGGGAACGACTACATATACATAGACATGACAACCAACTACTACAAGTTTGACCCTGCGGATTTGAGCAGGAAGATTTCTGACAGGCACTTCGGCGTGGGAAGCGACGGGCTGATACTTGTCCATGACTCAAAAACAGACGCTGCTGATTTCAGGATGAGAATCTTTAATCCTGACGGCAGCGAGGCGGAGATGTGCGGAAACGGTATAAGGGCGTTCGCAAAGTACTTGTATGAGCACAGGCTGACGAACAAGAAAACGCTGCGAATAGAAACGCCTGCAGGCATAAAGATAGTTGAGCTCGTATTTAAGGGCGGCAGCATATGGGGCGCGAAGGTTGACATGGGAGAGCCGATACTGGAAGGGAGCAGGATACCTGTTACTGTGGACAAAAACCCTGTGGTAAATGAGGAGCTTTCAGTGGACAGCAGCAGCTTCAAATTCACAGCAGTGTCAATGGGCAACCCACACTGCATAATCTTTACGGACGAACTTACTGACGAGCTGGTCAAAGGCATCGGGTCGAAGATAGAAACGCACAGCCTGTTCCCGAAAAAAATCAATGTTGAGTTTGTAAAGGTGCTTGACAGCAGCCACATAGAGATGCGCGTCTGGGAAAGGGGAACAGGAGAGACAATGGCGTGCGGCACAGGAGCAAGCGCGGCAGCGGTCGCATGCAGCCTGAACGGCAAGACCGGAAAGAGAATCCATGCCAAAGTCCTTGGCGGCGAGCTTCAGATAGAATGGGCAGCAAACAACCACGTCTACATGACAGGCCCTGCAGAGGAAGTGTTTGAAGGCGTTTATAATTATCAGGCTGATTAAATTTCCTTCATAAAAACAACATTTCCGCAATATTACGGAGCTTCTG
The DNA here is from genome assembly GCA_016188205.1 of Candidatus Woesearchaeota archaeon. GTDB lineage: Archaea > Nanobdellota > Nanobdellia > Woesearchaeales > UBA10216 > JACPIG01. The sequence continues at coordinate 4,832 of JACPIG010000081.1, read as the reverse complement.
AAAGAATTACGGAATTTTATGCCACTGGACTCAATTTGAGCATAGCTCAAATGAGCAATTGGCAAGAGCCAATTTGCTTCCGGGTTCAAAACCTTCGGGTGAAACTCCCGGCCGCGGCGCATATTAATCCTGCAAACCGCTAAATTTTTATTCTGGATGCGCCAAGAGGAAAGCCATGAATTACATGAGAAGAAGCGGGTTAAGAGGCTGGTCGCTAATACTTGCAGCATTTTTGGCAGTTGCGCTCCTTTATGGCTGCCAGGAGAAGCAGCAGACCATAACGGAGATAAGCGCCGATGAAAAAGTGCAGCTCGCCAGCTTTGTGACTGATGACGGGTTTGAGATAAAAGGCAACTACTACAGGGCAGAGGGAAGCAAATCTGTTTTGCTCCTGCACATGCTCGGCAAGGACAGGTATGACTACAACGTGCTGGCGCAGCAGCTTCAGGAAGCAGGGTTCAATGTTCTGGCAATAGACTTCAGGGGCCATGGAAGCAGCACTTCAAAAAGAGGTGCTGAAACAAGCTACAAGTCATTCTCGGAAGAAGATTTCGGCAGCATGGCAGAAGACGCTGCTGCGGCAAAGAGGTTCCTCGCGGGCAGAAACAAGACAATGGACGCCATAGTCGGGGCAAGCATAGGCGCAAACGTGGCGCTGAAATACGCCGCATCCGACGATGATGTCAGGACCATAGTCCTTCTGTCACCCGGCGAAAACTATAGAGGCATACTGATGGCGGGCTATGCGCAGGCATTCACAAAACCCGTATTTATGGCTGCGAGCGAGGAAGACCGCTACTCGGCTGACTCAGCGAGGAAACTTAATACTTTGCTAACAGGCAAAAAGGAGCTCAGGATGCTTGTCGGCAGGGGGCACGGCACAGACATGCTTGGCCCTGATATTGAAGCCCAGATAGCGGCGTGGATAAAGGCAACCAGTAAACCATAACTTTAAATAATAGCAGCCACCTATTGCAGCACATGGCAGCAAAACACAAAGTAAGGATTTACACAACGCCCACATGCCCATGGTGCGTCAAGACAAAGGAGTTCTTCAAGGAGAACAGCGTCCAGTACGAGGAAGTCAACGTGGCTGCTGACAGGGCTGCTGCGGAGGAGATGATACAAAAGTCAGGGCAGATGGGAGTGCCCGTTATAGACGTTGACGGGCAGATGATAGTTGGCTACAACAAGCCGGCGCTGAAGAAGGCGCTCGGAATAGCATAGAACGCGCAATGACAAAGAGCTTTATCTGCAGGGAATGCGGATTCGCCTACGCCAGCAAGGAATGGGCTGAAAAATGCGAGGCATGGTGCAAGGAGCACAACAGCTGCAACCTTGAGATAACGAGGCATGCGATAATGAATGGCTGAAATGGCTATGCGGGACTGTTCCTGTATTTCTCAAGAAGTTTTTCTGAATTCCGTCTTTCCTTTGCATCCAGAATAGCCTCCAGCCGCCTGCCGTATTCCTCTGCCGGGTGAAACCTGCCGCGCACATTAACCAAAGCCGGAAAGTCGCCGCCGGTAATTTTCCCGCCAATATCTATGGCGAGCATGACATCAGGAAGCCCGTCTCCGTCACTGTCGTACATTATCAGCTGTCTCAATTGCAGCTGATTATAAGGGTTTCTGATGACAAGAGAGACTGCATGGAAAAAAGGCATCACCCCTTCCTCATAGAATTCAACATCTTCTCTTATAACGGCTCCATACGAAAGGGGCGGAATTCCGTATGCCGCATCTACTAACTCATCAACCAGCCCTGCCAACTCGGGCTCGCCTTCCTTCTCTGCCAAAAGAGCTGCAACTATTTCCAAAGCTTCCTGGTACACGGGGTCGGGGTTAGGGTATCTTATGGAGCCGCTATAATGGTATTCAGGCATCTGCCTGAGATGGAAATGCTCGTTTACAATAGTATAAATGCCGAGTGCCACAAAGCCTGCAATGCAGGCCTTCCCTACAACTTTCGCCACACCACTTACTCGCCCCATAGTAAAGCCCTAGCGCGGGGGTGGATTGTTATATAAAAATGCTGCGCATTCAAAGCGCATATCAGAATCTTTATAAATAAAAAGCGTGAAGCAGGGCATTATGAAAAGAGGTGCGGCTTTAGCACTGATGATAGCAACAGCTGCAGTTGTTGTAATGGCTGCCATGGCTGCTGCTGAAACAGAGCTTGCAGCGCAGCCGGCAAAGGCTTCTGCCAGTGTTAACTGCCGTGACACAGGAGCGGTTTACATAAGCGGCTTTGATGACACGCCGCAGGCCGTGTATGCAAAGCGCCTTGGCTCGTCAAAGAAGTTCCTTGTTGCGGGAGAATGGAGCAAAGCAGAAGAGTTCTACCACTTCGCGTCAGAAGAAGCCATTTTCCTCAACAGCAACAAGACAGCATACACGGTGTACGTAGGCTCAAGAAGCTATTCTGTCACGTGCCCGGCATTCGTGTTCAGCTGCAGGATAATAAACGTCTCGCTTGACTCGTGCTACAAAAGAGGCGACCAGTTCACAGGGGCGCTTTATGCCTATAACTTCAAGCTGGGCGTAAACCAGAGCCTGAGGTTTGAGAAGCCGTTCCTGCTGACATATAAAGTCATTACAGACGGCAGGAAGGAGCTTGTCCATGGGCCTGAAATACTGAGCCCGGAGTTCAGGAACATAAGCGTAAGCGTGGTGAGGAAGATTGGTTACAACAAATTCCTGCTCAGATGGAACACGACTCGCAACATAACAAGGTTCTCAGCGCAATACCATGAATGCGCAACAGACAAATACAACTTCTACGACAGCGCGGCGTGCAGCGACAAGCCCGCCTGCTCTGCAGACAGCGAATGCCTTGAGGACGAATCATGCGAGGACGGCGCGTGCATAAAGCTGAGGTGCGGCGAATGCGCATACATAGAAAACCATGCGTGCAAACAGTACGAGTGCTGCGGCAATAGCGACTGCGGGGAGGACAGCTACTGCGCCCTGAACAGGTGCCTAAAGCTGGCGTGCCTTGAAGATGAGGGAATAACTGATCATGCGTGCCAAAAGCTGCAATGCGCGCCTGACGAGAAGGCGGAGAATGGAAGCTGCGTCAAGCTGCAGTGCGCTGAAGACGAGCTTGCAGGCGGCAATAAGTGCAGCAAGCTGAAATGCGCGGAAAACGAGAAGCCGCAAAACCACGAATGCATGCAGCTGAAATGCGGCTTTTTGCAGAAGGCAGAAAAACACGGCTGCGTGAGCATATTCAGCGGGCTTTTCAGGAAAGGAAAGTAGGCAAAATGCAGATACCAATAGTAAAGGACCTTGCAAGCCTCGCATACAGGGACATACACAGGAGAAGGAAAACAGCGCCGTTCATAATACTGGTGACTTTCGTTGTTTCGTTTGCCCTTGCAAGGCTGACAGTCCTGAGCCTGCCTGACTTTGCAATTGTGGTGAGGCAATACCACATACACCACTTCTACTACGGAATTGCGCTGATTTCTGCGGCAGCATGGATAGCGCTTGTCAGCAACAAGCCGAGGCTGATAACACTGGCAGCAGTGTTCTTTGGAGCAGGTCTCGGGCTTGTGGCAGACGAAATAGGGCTGCTGCTGACGTGCAACTCAGAAGGGCTGGACTGCAACTACTACGCCCGCGGCTCTTTTGACCTCGCAGTGCTGCTCGGGCTGTCATTCCTCGCATTCATATACTTCCCGCCTTTCTGGAGAAAGGTGAAAAGCAGAGTGGCAAGGGCCCTTAGAAGGATTAAGGCAAAGTAGCCCTGTGCTTTCCGAAATATTTAAAATAGGCCTTCTTTTAGCTGTATACAGCAGCCCCGTGGTGTAGCGGCCAATCATGCAAGGCTCTGGCCCTTGCGACGGCGGTTCGAATCCGCCCGGGGCTATTTTCTAAATTATTAGCGTTAATGTGCCTCAAATTTGAAGAATTCCTACACCACCAGCTTTTCTAAAAAAGCTTTTCCATCACCAATTTTTAGAAATTGCTGGATCCTACGAACTCCTGATTGATCTTTCATGTATGTCCAAAAACCTTGCGTCTCAGTAGTCCATCCCTGCGGAGGCCTTACTTCATATAAATGATCTCCGCTTGGATTTAGTATTTGAAAACCTAATTCTTCTAGTGTTGGTTTGGAATCTATTTGAACTCTTGGTCTTGGTCCTGGAACATATTCAGGCAAGAATCTTGATACATACCACAAATCATCCATTTTTATTCCCTAATTAAGAAGGGTAATATGTGAGTATATTTAAACCTTTTGAGGACTGCTGGTGTCTCTGAAAAGCCCCAACTTATTCAAATATTGTCGTTTGTGGACATAAGGTGCTTATATAGGAACTGCACAAAATTCCGAAGACTTCCCTTTTGGGCCTTTTCCAGAGAGATGTAGTAATCAATTCGTTCAGAATGGGGTATACTGACCATAGGGTAACCGTTTCTGTTAAGAAGGAAGTTAATCAGTATCCTGCCAGTTCTTCCATTTCCATCCACAAACGGGTGTATGGCTTCGAAACCTGCATGAAAGTAAGCAGCTTTGATCAATGGGTGGATTTTGTCCTTGTTCCTGGTAAGCCATAACAATAACCGCCTCATTTCTTTCGGCACGTCAGACGGCTTTGGAGGAGTGAAATCCGCGCCCCTGATGTAAACCTGAAGCGTTCTATACTTTCCAATTTGGCTTTCCAGGCCAGGTCTCAACGTATTTGTGACCAGTATTTTTTGCAGTTCGCACATGAATTTTTTGTCAGCTTCACCTTTATATTTTAGCATATAATCGAAGGCCTTCTTATGGTTTATTGCCTCACTTATTTCCCTTGGAGTCTTCCCTTTTGGAGTGACATTATC
>JACPIG010000011.1 GCA_016188205.1 Candidatus Woesearchaeota archaeon | reverse complement strand
TGCCTCCATGTTGAGCTGGCTGAACTTCTCAAAAACCTTTTCCCGGTTCTCTTCTGAAATGCCTATGCCTGTATCGGAAACGCTAATCTGTACAGCATCAGGAAAGACCTGAACTTCAACTTTGATACCGCCTTCTTTGGTGAATTTTACTGCATTGCTGACAAGATTCGTCATTATCTGCCTGAACTTGTCTGCATCAGCCTTGATGACAGGGATTTGCCCAGGCAACGCCATTGAGAAATTCAAACCCTTGCTTTTGCACTGCACCTCCGCTTCCTTCGCATATTTCCTAAAGAAACTGCCAATATCAAATTCCCTGAGAAGATAAATCATCTTCTTCGCTTCTATCTTCTGGATGTCAAGCAGATCGCTTATGAGCCTGTACAGCCGCATGCTTTCCTCATGCGCAATTTGCAGGAATTCCCTCTGCTGACTGTTTATTTCCCCGCATTCCCCATCACGCACCACGTCTATATAGCCAACAATGCTGGTCATCGGGGTCCTTAATTCATGCGAAACTGTAGAAACGAAATCCGTCTTTATCCTGTTCAGGCGCTGCAGCTCCTTATTCGCACCTTTTAGCTCGTCTGTCGCCTCCTCAACCCTTTTTTTCAAAAGCTCACTGAAGCTCTCAATTTCCTCATACAGCTCCGCATTCTTTATGGCGATAGCTGCCTGCTCTGCAAGGGCAGAAATGAACAGCAAGTCATCCTCATCAAACGAGTCCAACTCATTACTTTCCACATTGTAAACGCCTATCACTGTTCTTCCATATTTTATTGGCACAGCCATCTCAGACTTTGTCTTAGGCGACTGTATGATATAGTGCGGGTTTTTAGAAACGTCATTGGCTATGATAGACTCACCTGTTTCTGCCACTCTGCCGCAAATGCCTTCGCCAATCTCGGCAGTGTATGTAGAAAGCTCCCCATCACTAAAGCCCAAGCCCGCCTTTGCGTATAGCTTGCCTTTTTTAAGAAGGAGTATGGCGATAGAGTTATACTTAAGCTCTTTGGCACTTATTTCAAGAAGCGCTTTAAGGACATTATCCAGGTGCAGGCTTGTGTTAATCGCCTTCCCCGACTCATAAAGATTTGAAAGCCTCTTCATATTATCAGAATAAGACTTGTGCAGGCTTGCATTTTTGAGCGCAACAGAAGCCTGGTCGGCTATAGCATTCAAAAGGCGCAAATCATTTTCATCAAAAGCATTAATGTTCCTGTTTTCCAAATTGAAAACGCCAACCACCTTTCCATCTACCTTTATTGGAACGCAAAGCTCAGACAAAAAGCCAGGTCTTACCGCCATATACCTTGCATCCTTTCTCACGTCATTTATCAACAGAGGCTCACCGGTAACCGCTACTGTTCCTGTTATTCCCTTTCCTAAAGGTATATGGTAATTTTTATCGCCCCATTTGGGGTGATTACGGGCTCCTTTCAGCACAAGAGCATTTCCCTCCACCGCAAGAAATGAGAACTCTTCAAAACCCAGGCGGACAGAAACTATGTTTACTATGTTCTTTATTATAGTATCTATGTCAAGGCTTGAGTTTATTATTTTCCCAGTTTCATATAAAACAGCAAATGCATCCTCAAAATTTTTGGAGTAGTTCAGATTTTCCATGAGAATAATTTTTCATCAATGCCGCATCACGCCTCTTCCAGGCACTCCCTGACCTTCTGCAAAAGCTCTTCCTTGTCAAAGGGCTTGGTGATGTAGTCCGTGGCGCCTGAGTCAATGCCTTTCATCTTGTCCTCAAACTGCGCCTTGGAGCTAAGCATGAGAATCGGAATGTCCTTTGTTGCCATGTCTGACGTAAGGGTTTTTGCAACTTCAAAGCCGTCCATGTTGGGCATCATCACGTCCAGAACAACAAGGTCTGGCTTCTCCTTGCGGGCTTTCTCAACGCCTTCTGCGCCAATATAGGCTTCAATTACCTCGTAGCCGTTGCTTGTAAGAATAAACGAGACAAGCTTCAGTATGTGGGGCTCGTCCTCCACTACCAGTATGCGCTTTTGCTTTGCCATAAAACCCCTGAATGTGCAAGGAGCAGGGATTTGTATAAAAGCCTTTTGCTTTTAAACCAAGCCATACTAAACCCAGCACAAGCTTTATATATAAGTTATACTTAGTCTAACTGTAAGATGGAAGTTGTTGCGAAAATAAAACGATGGGGAAATTCCCTGGGTGTAGTGATACCAAAAGAGCTTACCGATGATATCGGCATTCATGAGAATGACCAGATAAGACTCTCAATATCAAGAGCCAGAATGAGCGATGCCTTAAGGAAATCTTTTGGCCTATGCAAGGATGAAAAACGCCCGACACAGGAGATAAAAGATGAACTCCGCAGAAAACTCTGGCCAAAGAACTACTGAATTCTTCCTGGACACATATGCCCTTATAGAAGTCCTGAAGGGAAACAGGGCTTATACCAACTATTTTGACGTGCCCTTCTCAATAACCAAGCTCAACCTCTTTGAGCTTCATCACTACCTTCTTAGAGAAAAGGGAGATGAAATTGCTGATAGGGCTGCGGAGGCCTACATACCAAATCTTGTGGATTATGGCCTTGCCATAATAAAAAAAGCCAGTAAATTCAGGACTAAACACAAACAGAAAGATTTGTCCATGACCGATTGCGTTGGTTACATTTTCGCAATTGAAAATGGCTTGCTCTTTGTTACTGGCGACAAAGGGTTCAAAGACGTGGAGAATGTGGATTTTATAAGTTCCAGTAACCGCAGCCTATTTATAGCCGGGCCTGTAGTCTAGCGGTCATGACGCCACCCTTACACGGTGGAGGTCCCCAGTTCGAATCTGGGCGGGCCCATGTTGTTTGTAGTTGGTGGTAAGTGGTTCGTAGTTACTACAAACTACTAACTGCAAACCACAAACCACAAACCACATGCGCGGTAGTAGTCTAACGGCAGGACGTGGCCTTGCCAAGGCCGCAGTCCGGGTTCAAATCCCGGCTACCGCATACGAATGACATGCCAAAGCGCATAGGAATATTATTTGCAACAATCAGGGAAGTGCCGGAGATACTTCATTACGATGAACCCGGTCACGTCAACGCCTACAATACAGCAGGCGCTGACATAGGCGTTCTGGTTTCCGGGATAGGCGGGGCCAATGCAAGCGAAGCAATGGAAAGGCTTTGCGCAGAATTCAGGCCAGACTACGTAATATCTTCCGGAATCTGCGGCGGAACACAAGCTGATACTAATATAGGCGACCTTCTGGTTGCCGACCGTGTTCTTTATAACAACCACGAAATACTGCTCGCATGCCCTGAACTGGAACGCATGATTGCTTTCTTAACGCAACACAGCCATTTCAGCGTCGGGAAATTCCAGACTTTTGACCATCTTGTCACAGCTGAAACATACGTGCGCCAGGACGTCATCGGAGTTGATGTTGAATCTTACGGAGCTGCGACAGCAGCACAGCGCCACGGCACTCCGCTGGCCATAGTCAGGGCTGTAAGCGACCTTGTGTTCACAGGCGAATTTCTGGAAGAGCACTTTGCAATTGCCAGGGAAAATCTCGGGCTTTTTTTCCAAGCATATTTCCGTCACCTTAACGCATCGCAAAATCTTTAAACACACGGCGCATAGCAGCATTCATGAAGTTCATTGACGGCAGGACGATAAAGCTTGACAGGATACTGAATGAGCTTGACAAGCTTGTGATTAGCTTCATAAAAATCCTTGAGAAGCACACCGAATACGTCATTGTAAGCGGCTATGTGGCAATACTTTTCGGCAGGAGCAGGACAACAGAAGACGTTGACATAATCATTCCGGAGCTGCCCAAGGAAAAATTAGCTTCCCTGTTTGATGAACTGACGAAAAGCGGCTACTGGTTCCTGAACTCCTCAAAAATGGATGACGTATACGACCTTCTCACCTCAAAAGCATCGGCGCGGGCTGCAATTGATGGCGAGATATCCCCGAATTTTGAGCTGAAATTTGAAAAAACCCGGACCGACAGGCTGGCGCTGAAAAACAAGCTAAGAGTAATCATGGGTGAGAACCACCTATTTACAGCGCCGCTTGAACTGCAAATACTGTACAAGGAAAAAGTCCTGAAAAGCTTTAAGGACCTGGAGGATGCCACTCACTTAAGGGTTGTTTTCAGCAAATATTTAAATAGCAAAGAATTTGAATTATACAGGGGAGTGATTGAGAAGCAGGGCTATTGAAATGGAGATTAAAGATGAATTGAAGGAAGCGGTAGAGCAGAACAAAAAAGACAGGCTCTGGTTTGTGGATTTCTGGGCAAACTATGTGAAGACGCACCCTGACGAGGACTGGTCAAGGCAGCAGAACGTCCTCATTAATTCTATAATAGGGAAGAATGCAGGCAAGACGCTGAAAATAGAAGTTCTGGACAAACACGGCAAGGCAACCGATTGAATTATATAGCAGACTTAAACCCCCAAGCCCTTATGGCTCGTTTGCAGCTAATTCAAACAGCCGGACAAGCGGCTCAAAGACTGAGTCTTCCAAAAAGCACTCCGAAACCAGAAGCAGTTGTAAGGGCTTACTGCATGGGCGGCTGGGGCGATGTTGCTGCTGCACTAAGGATTGCAAGCCACCTGCAGCACAGCGGGCTCCAAACTTTAATCTGGGCACCATCAGAGGAACCAAGGCGCATACTATCACTTATGGCTCCTGATGTTGTAGTTGTCGCTCACACAGACAGGAATAATGGAACACACATTGACGTGTCATGCCCCTATACGGATGATCCCAATTTAACAAGCCTAGGCCCTCCTCACGTGTTTTCAGAAGAGCTTGACTGGGGAGGAAAACCAAGAAACCGCATCGCGCCTGTTTACCTAAGAACAGGACTACAAACTATCGCACAGGCTGACGGGATCGGAGACTTTCCCCAAAGTCCAATGTTTTACAGGCCTTACAGGGAGTGGGAGCTGCCCGAACCTGAAAAAAGGGCGGCAAGAGATTTGCTAATAAATTCAATGCACACCAGTCAAAGCCGCTTATCAGGGCTTGAAGGCATACTTGGAAGAACTGATCGCATTGCTTTTGCCCGCTTCAACCCGTACGCAAGCGCAGAGCACGTTATGAACTCAAGATACATGCAGGCAGTAAGGATGGCTGCAGGACATTATGACACGAACTTTGCTGTGGGAATCCTCTGCGGCAACGAACTGGAACAACACATAATAGCCCATCCGCTGGGCAGGAGCTTCTCAATAGTAAGAAGCGACGGAGAAGTCATAGGATATGCTCCAAGAAAGCCAGCCATAATATTCCCGGGACCACAACCACAGCTTACCGCCACATCCATGTTCCTGTCAGCTGATATGCCCAACCTCGTAACAGGGCACGCATCGCTTTCTGACGGAATATACGGGCTAATAGCAATGGAAGGGCAAGGATTCTTCTACGACTGCGCACATTGGGAAATAATTACTTTCAGGGAAACTATAAGGATTCTCCAGAACCATGATGATGCGGCAGCTTCATCCTTCACAACAGGGAGCACAACATGGGAGGACACTGTAGCCCGCAATGGCGCAGAAAACACTCGCAACGAGTTCATCGGCAATGTAGCAGCAATCCTGGCTGCCAAGCACTCTTCATCGTCTTACGCAGGCAAAATGCGCGATGCATTTGCAGCAGAGATACAAAGGCGATATGGATTTTCTATTGGGCGCACAGACAAAGGCGATAACGGGCTATACGTACAAAGAGCTCCCTTCCTTATTCAGGACGCAGTTGAAACCATAATAAGAACTCTGCTTGCAGACCATACAATTCTGAAGGCGCTTGAAGAAGAAAGAAGAGCTATTGCTTCAACAAGACCCGCATACTTCTCCTAAGCGCAGCACGCATTAAGCATCAGTCATCACAAATTTTTTAAACATCCCACATACAACCCCGCTCTGTTGGGCCCGTAGCTCAGTCTGGTTAGAGCGCCGGTCTTATATGGCCACGCTCTGCACAAGCTGCAAAAGCAAAAACAACTGGCTAAGACAGCCGGATGTCGCCGGTTCAAAAGCAAACCAGCGGTTTGCGCTGAGAGTCCGGTCGGGCCCACTTTTTACACGATGAAAAAAATAAGAATAGTCTACTGCAAGCCCTGCGGCTACCTGCCACGGGCAGAAGAAATGAAGAAAGAGCTTGAGAAAAGGCTCAAAGGCAAAATAGCGGTAACGCTTGAGCCCGGAGACAGCGGGATTTACGACGTGTATGCTGATGGCAAGCTTGTGTTCTCAAAGCACAGGGAGATGAGGTTTCCGGAAAATGAGGAAATAGTCAGGGCTGTTGCCTAACCCTAAGGAACACCTATGCCCATACCTGCCACGTAAGTAAAGGTGGACTGCCCGTCTGACATCATAATGTCTAATCTGTAAACAGGCCTGTACTTTGCAGCCTCGCCCAAATGAAGCAAACGCAATTCATCACCAGCAGTTAATCTTACAGCCTCATCTTTTTCTAGCCGAAACGGAATGCCAACTCCGAAATAACCAGCCTGACCTGACACTCCAAATAAAGTGATATGGTCACTGGCTAAAACAGTGGTAACAAAGCCTTCAATGCATTCACCATCGGCTCGGCCTTCCGCAACCCCAAAAGCTTCAGCGATTGACACCTGTCTAGTAATTGCCATTTTCAGTACCTCCAAAAAACCTTTCCAACAACCTGCTTTTTATGTATCGCGCCGTAATGCCTGCTGTCAGTGCTTTCCTGCTTGTTGTCTCCCTCTGCAAAAAAGCTGCTGCGGGCAACTGAAGAAACCCTCTTGATGCAGTCCCTTCCAGCAGCAGAGAACACCACAACGTCCCCTTTCTTCATGTTTTTTGTCCTGAGCAGCAGCACCCTGTCACCTTCTTTCAGACCGGGCTCCATGCTGCCGCCTTTTATTTCGTAGCGGGCAATCATTTTTTGGTCTCTGCAAATATCCTTGCAATCTCAGCAACCATATCCTTCAGCTTCTGGGCAGCCTCAAGGTTAACTTCCCTTTTTGCTGTTGAGCACTGCTTTGCCGCCTTCCAAAAAGTATCATGCAGGTTCGGGTATTTCTGCAGGTGCTCTGGCTTGAAGTAGTCGGTCCATAAGATAAGCAGTTCCTGCTTGCAGATTTGGGCGAATTTTTCCTTTGTTTCGGTCATCCTCGCTGCCGCGTGAACATAAGCAAGCCTTGCCTTTTCATCGCCCTGCCCTGGCGGCTCAAGCTTCAGCAGCTTTTCCGTAAGGACATAAACCGTATGCGCAGCATGGGTTGCGCTGTCAGTCTCATAGACGCCGCAGGGAATGTCACAGTGGGCATACGCTACCTTTGGCTTTGAAACAGAGTCAACTGCCCTAAGGAGCTTCCCAATAATCGCTTTCATCATACCACCCCCTCTTGCAGATGCAACAATAATCTGCAACTATAAAAAATTTGCTGTCAGACATAAGAAAGATTTAAAAGCAATCTCGTAAATTGCATGATAAATAGTAAACCAATTGCCGCAATTTACGATATTTATGCCTCGCTGGTGTAGTCCGGTCAATCATGCGGCCCTTTCGAGGCCGCGACCCGGGTTCAAATCCCGGGCGAGGCATAAGACTTTTTGTGGATATGAAAGCAACGCCTTTAACATTTACCATTTTTTTGTTGTTTTGATAACGCTTGCGGGAAAACCCCTCTGATTTTCCACTAACTTTATAAACATCCCATTATTTCATTTTTCTATGAAGAGAAGCTCACGCCGCTGGAAGAAGAAACGACAGATGAGATGGAAGTGGCAGCGCAAAAGGATAAAGCGGCTTAAGAGGCAGAGGAAGAGAAAGGCATTGAGGGCTGCTTAAGCGGCTGGCATAAGGCACTTTCTGCCACAGCCCAAAATCAGAAAAATTTATATATTAATTCATACTTTTTCTGATTATATGGTATGATTTTATGAAGGAGACTTGTTAAAATGCTGGTGAGAAGGACTGTCGGGGCAAGAGGGCAGGTAGTTCTGCCAAAGGATATACGGCAGCAGTTTGGGATTGGCGAGGGGACGGAAATAACATTTGAGAGCAAGGACAGTGAGATAGTCATAAAGCCGGCCAAGACTCCTGAACAGGCAGTTGAAGAGTTCTGCCGGACGAGCAGAAAGGTGAAAATGGGCGACGGAGCCAAATGGGTCAAGAAGGCAATTGAAGAGCAATTAGAGGAAAGATATGGCTTACGTTGACGCAAATATTTTCGTGTTCGCAGCGATAAGGCATCCTGATGAAGCCAAAACAGCCCAGTCCATCTCTGTGCTTAGAAAGATTGCTGAGAAGCGCCTGCCAGCTTCAACCTCTGTTTTGACATGGGATGAACTGGTGTGGGTGTGCAGAAGGATTCTGCCACTCCGCGAAGCACTGAAAGAGGGAAAAATCCTTTTTGAATTCCCCAACCTGAATTTTGTTGATGCAACTCTGCCTGTTATGCATAAAGCGGAAGAAATAATGGAAAAATATGCGCTGAGACCGAGAGACTCCATTCATGCGGCAACAGCAATACTTTCAGGGGAAAAAACAATAATAAGCGACGATTCCGACTTTGACAGGATAACTGAACTCAAACGAATCCCCCTGTCAGCAGCCAGCAAATAAAAACATCCCCGAAACCTTTATATATAACCGCATATGCTCTATATATTTCACGCTGAGCGCGTCATTCTCTGGGGATATGCGCTCGGACACTCGCCTCCGGAATTGTTTTTGGCTTTTCAGCAAGCGGCTGCAAACGCGCCGCAGGTTCTGCTTTAAGCTTTATGAATACTTAACATTTGTTAAGTATGATGCAGTTGTCAGCGACGCAAGAATAAGTAAACTCTTGTGACGCCAATTCTTTAATGCGACCAAGCAACCAATAATTCCCGCTGAATTTTGATTTTGTCTTCAGAGGAATCAGCTGCTAATTCCAGTTGATCCTGCTGGGGATCGCGGCTATTGGAATCCGATTTAGCCATGCAAGTCTTCCCGAAAGGGAGGCGGACTGCTCAGTAACACGTCGCTAACCTGCCCTTAAGACCGGGATACCCTCGCGAAAGTGAGGCTAAAACCGGATAGGAGATTACTCCTGGAACGGGTTTTCTCCCAAACGCAAGGCTTAAGGATGGGGCGGCGCCCGATTAGGCTGTTGGCGGT
>JACPIG010000010.1 GCA_016188205.1 Candidatus Woesearchaeota archaeon | reverse complement strand
GCTTGACTCTGTTTTCCTTGAAGGGCTTGAACGGAGCTTGGATGCGCTACTAACGAAGGATGTGGGCAAATTACAAAGTACTGTCCTTGCAGCGCTCACCATCAAAGCTCACATAGTAAATCTTGACCCACGTGACGTTGGAGAGAGGCGCATACTGAACTTCGGCCACACCATAGGGCAGGCAGTGGAAGCAGCAAGCACGTACGAACTATCACATGGTGAAGCCATCTCTATAGGGATGGTGTGCGAAGGAAAGTATTGTGTCGCGGTTGGCGACTGGAAACAGGAAGAGCTTGACAGGATGACTCAGCTGCTGCAGACGATAGGCTTGCCGACAAGCGTTCCGCAGAATCTTAGCGTTGATGCCGTTGTTGAGGCTGCACGCCACGACAAAAAGCGTGCAGGAGCCGTCAGAATAATTGCGCCTGAAAGCTTTGGCTCGTTGTATTATCAAGGCTGTAGAATTGCAGAAGTTGGTGAAGACGAACTGATTGCTCTGCTTTCCACACAAGCACCGAATGGCTATATTGCCGGCAAATGGAACTCTATAAGGAGCGCACCCAGATCATGGTAGGTCCGTCTCAATTAGTGGAAGGGGAAGCAATGCCAACTGCAAATCTGTAGGGCGCGCTATCCGCTGGGTCCGTTGCCTCACGCAGCGTGGCAAATCCTTTGCAGGGAATTTGGCACGGGCTGCGTGCAACTGCTGACTTTGGGGCAAAAATCTTGCGAAAATCTTGGACGTTTTGCGCTTTACGGCTCTTTTTCTGAAAACTTGCCGAAAAAACCGGATAACCTTGCGATTTCACCGCATGTTTTGCGGTTTTCTTCACGCAGGTTTTATTAATCCATTCCGATTAAAAAGAAAAGAAAAAATCGGATTTAGCAAAACATTTAAATATTAGTTATACAAAAGTATAATTATGATGGTCAAAGGCAAGATTCTGAAGTGGGGCAACAGCTTGGGATTAAGGCTGGATAAGTCCGCGGCTTTACGTTCAGGGCTGCTGCCCAATGAGGAGGTTGAAGTTGAGGTGAAGCGCAAAGTGACGACGGGCAGGGATATTTTCGGAAAGCTGGAAAGGCGTGTGGACACTGCCAAGGCTCTCAGGGAGATTGATGAGCTGTTTGAGGATTGAAGATGTATTTCTTTGACACGTATGCTTTGGTGGAACTTTTTTTAGGCAACCCACGCTATAGGCGTTACATTGGTTTCCCTTTGACTGTTTGCGCCCTTAACATAGGTGAGTTTTACATTTACCTGGCAAGGACCTATGGCAAAGCCACGGCTGGCAAAGAGCTCGCTTCCTCATCATTCGATGTTTTGGAGCTGACAAAGGGCGCAATGGTCGCGGCTGCCGAGTTTAAGCTGGAGCATGCTAAAAAAAGGCTCTCATGGGCAGATTGTGCAGGATATGTTTTGGCAAGGCATCTAAACCTTAAATTCCTGACAGGCGATTCGCAGTTTAAGGGGTTGCCGGGAGTGGAATTCATTACTTCGCAAATATCAGGTCCATTATCTCCTTGACTGTCACGAATATACCTACAAGTAGCGTCACAGTCGCCCCTATCCCGTGCCCGCCCATGCCTCTGCTGACAAGAAACAATCCTACCATTATTCCTATCACGCTGAGCGCTGTGAAAAAAGCAGGCATATGCATCACCAAACACGAAAAAACTTAACTATTGAGAGGTTTGAATAACCCACTAAAATATATCAAACCTCTCAAAGAAGGACTTTGAATTTTGAAGTAAACAGGGGTTATTCAAAGTCCTCTATTGTTAATCGGGCGGCAATAGGAGTTATATAAATTTTTTGTGCAAACGGGCAATTCGGGCAGAGATTATAGCAAGGGACATTAATATTCGGAAGCGAGTATGACCTGAATAATTCCCTTGCTATTAGGAAAAGACATTACTAAAGTAAAGAGGATATACGAAAATTAATGTCTTTTCCTATAAGCTGGGAAACTCAGGCGGGGTATTCAATGTGCCATTGGCAAATGCTAAAAGGAAAGAATTAAATATGTGCAGCTATACGGTTAGCGTAAATATGCCCGGTGATGCCCATGCTTGAAAGTGTTTTTGCCAGTGACGTATTCAGCCGCATAATGGACAATAAGGCGCTGCTGCTTGTCCTTGTCTTCATGGGGCTGTATGCGGCATTTACCGCTTTCAGGGTTTTGAAGTCAGGGAAGAGTGACTATGAGAAGGATATTGAGAGGATTCTTACTTCTGACAAGCACAAGGTGAAGGGCAGGTTTGAGTAAAAAAATGCATATGCTTTGCTGCAGGAGGGGTTGTTGACGTGTTTCCTGTCCTTGCCCTCATTGTCATCTCTGTTTTAATCGTCAGCGCCATTTCTGTATTGGCAGTCTTCATGCTGAGGCTCAGGGAAGAGAAACTTTCCTGGCTTGTGAGCTTTGCAGCTGGCTCGCTTCTGGCAGCAGCGTTCCTTGACCGTCTTCCTGAAGCTTCTGAGACTGGCGAATCAGCGTTTCTTTTCGCGCTTCTTGGCGTTGTCTGCTTTTTCATCCTTGAAAGGTTCCTCTACTGGCACCACCATCACATAAAGCACGAGAAAAAGGGAAAGGTGCACTCCCTCGCATACCTTATCCTGATAGGCGATGGCATACATAACTTTATTGACGGTACAATAATTGCTGCCAGCTTCATAGCTGATGTAAGGGTCGGAATTGCAGCCACGATTGCCATTGTGCTGCACGAAATCCCACAGGAGCTTGGCGATGCAGGAATACTTATCTACAGCGGCATGACGAGGCTGAAGGCAGCTTTCTTCAATTTACTTTCCGCTCTCACAGCCGTAATCGGGGCGCTCCTTGCATATGGCTTTGCCTCGCGCGTTGAGGGGGTTACAGGCTTCCTTCTGGGCTTTGCTGCAGGCGGCTTTATATACATAGCCGCAGGGGACTTGCTTCCTGAGCTCAGGAAGGAGGTTGACATGAGAAAGTCTGCTGTGCAGCTTCCGTTGTTCCTGCTCGGCATCATAGTCATCTGGACTGTCAAGGCAAAACTTGGCGGATAAGGGCAAAGCTGAACCAAAAATGATCCCATACAAAACCTTTTCAACAGTTGAGCTTGGCTTCCTGAAGCTGCACGTTTGGGGGCTTTTTGTAGCCATCGGGTTCCTTGTTGGCATATTCCTTGCTGCGCGCGAGGCAAGGAGAAGGAAGCTTGACCATGAAATAATATATGACGTTGCGCCATGGATTATCCTTGGCAGCATCATTGGAGCGCGGCTCGTCTTCCTCATTGAGAACCCCTGGGCAGTAACCGGGTTCATTGACATCGTAAGCGTCTGGAAGGGCGGCATGGCTTTCCACGGCGGCTTCTTCGGCGCTCTGATAGCGGGATTAATATTCGTAAAAAGAAGAAAGATTCGCCTGTGGAAGTATGCTGATGCTGCTGCGCCCTCAATAGCCATAGGCCACGCAATCGGCAGGGTTGGCTGCTTCGTCACAGGCCTTCATATAGGAAAGGAAACCTCTGTTCCATGGGCGGTGATGTATGAAGGCAAGCTGCGCCACTCAACTCCGCTTTACGAGCTCATAGCATTAATCGGCATATTTGCCGCGCTTATGTGGCTAAGGAAAAGGAAGGTTTCAGGCAGCTTTGACGGCTTCCTCTTTGCCGCATACGTTGCCCTGTACAGCCTTGCAAGGTTCTTCATAGAGTTCTTCAGGACAGACCCAACCTATCTCGGCTTCACGATAGCGCAGTACATTGTCGCCGTGCTTTTTGCGGCTTCTGCCGGAATAATTGTTAAGAAGTTTGCTGCCAAACGCGGCAGGGCTTAACCGTCTGAAACGCATGGGTCTGAAAAGTCTTTTGGCGAGCGAGGCGCAGCTTCCTTTCCTTGTTCTGCGACATATTCGCCTTCTGTTTCTCTCCACTCAACTTTCCACGCTATGCAGTTTTGGTTGTCAGGCCTGTAAGCTGAACCGATTGACAGCACATAGTTTGCTTCAATTTTTCGGTACTGGCTGAATTCAAGCGGCTCATTTCCTTCTTCACCGCAATACGCAAGCCCGCGTTCAAGCCGCAGATATGTGCCTGAAGGCGCGGTGTCAATAAGGACTACGACAGGGGTTGTTCCTGTTGATCGCGCTGCGTCAAGCATTTGCCCAAGAAACACTTGAGGGTAAGGTCCAAATACTTTGGCTGTAAGGCTGCAAGGCGCGCTTCCATCGCCGGGTTTCACGCTGCCTGAAAGAACTATGTGTTCGCCCACTAAAAAGCCTATTCTTCCTTCAAGAGCGCCAACCTTTTTTGCAGCTTTTGTCAATGGCTCAAGTGAAAGCATTTAGGTCACGTATTTGTCAGCAGATGTCTGGCATTTTTATCGCAGCCCTGCCTGGCTAATGGGCTGTGCAGCTGTCTGCCAAAAGAGCGCTTAACCCTTCGTGCAGTTTAAACGCAAGCACATCTGTCATCTCCGTAACCGCGCCTTTTTTCCCCTTCAGCTCAGCCAAAACCTCTTCAATGTTTCTTGAAACAGAGTCCGGAATGTTAAGTGTCGCAACAGCTGTTCCTTGCCCAATACTCCGCATTGCCTCGCTGAGAGGGTAAATGATGGCTGCCGCAAGCTGCTCTCCGGTAATAGCCTGTTTGCCATCAGCACCTACAAGAGGCGCGTTTCTGACATATACCGTAGTCAAAGGACTTGTGCCATCCCACCTTACAGGCCCTACTGCCCAGTTTCCTTCATTCGGGAAAAAATACCCGTTAGGGTAATGTTGGCTGCCCGGCGCGCCGGGGTTATAGACTATATATCTTAACTCAGTCATTTTTCCACCCCCTGTTTGTTGTTGTTTTTTATCTGCTGTATGAATACGAGTTACGGAAGGTCTTCAGCGTAGTATAATACTTGGGTGGGGTCGCGTGGTTTACTGGCATCATGTATGCGTGCTTCAACAGCTTCCGGTCTTGGCAGCTTAACCCTCCACTCCAGCCCTCCTCCTGAGGGCATTGAAATGGTGTCGCCTTCCTGCAATGCAACAGTTCTTCCCGCCCCTATAAGCCGCTCTTCAGTCATGTACTGTGTTCCTTTGTCAAGGAACACTTGCGCATTATGACATACAATGCCTCGCACAACACTTAATGCAGCAACGCTGCCGTCATATGATACGCTGGCAACTGCGCCTATAGCGGCAAGATGTTTAGTTGAACCTGCCTCAACGCGTATGCTGCCTTCATTTCCTAATTCTTCCAGAGTCACATACCCCATTTTAAGCCTACGTCTCCATCTTTTGCCTATGTATTTTGCCTATGTAGTTTGATACTTGCCAACTCTCCACGCAGCAACCTGCTGCGCTGCGCTTGTATATGGCTCGTTTAGCGACAGTATGCTGCCTTCACTTAGAGTATGCCTTTTTCTTGCTTCAAGCTGCACAGGAACTCCTCCGCAATCATCGCTGGTGTAGTAAAATGTGCCCAGGATAACAGTCAGGTATGCGCTGCCATTGCCGTTTTCCAGGACGGCAAGAGCAGACTGTTCTCCTTGAAGCGAAACTATTATTGCGTCGAGAGAATAGGTCTGGCCTGGCAAGGGACCGTCTAGGGTTAAAACAGCAGCGCTGCCGTCTGTGCCTGTTATGTAGAAGTCTTCTCCAGACCCCACCAGTATCGCGTATTCTCCGGCGCCAAGTTGAACGTCGTCAAGGAGAAGATGTTCGTCTGCTATGGACTCCAATGTTATTCTTGTCATCTTCCACCCCCGATTCTGGTGTTATACCACATCAATCCCTATCCACAGTTCCTTGTCCCGTATCTTTTCTTTGCTGCTGTGAGTGTATGTGTGAACTGATGGCTGCGTTGACAAATGAAGCTTTTCTGCGCCCACTTTTTCCCTTATGCTCTCTGCGTGGCTTTGAAGCGCAGATACGAGGGCTTCCGTGGCATTTATGTGTGCGCTTATTCTCTGCTGCTTATTCAGCCCTGCGAGCTTTCTCATGTTCTGCATTTTTCTTGTGAGTTCGCGTGCATACCCTTCTGCTTCAAGCTCAGGGCTTGTCATTATGCTGACATAAACTTCTCCTTTGTCAAACTCCGCCCACTCGTAGCCGTGCGGTGCCTGCTTGGTTATTGTGAAGTGTTTCTGTGCCAGCACCACTTTTTCGTTTTCAATGCTCAGGCTAAATTCGCCGTCTCTTTCTATGTATTTAAGCACTGTTTCCGGGGCGGTCATTGCGAGGGCAGCTATTATCCTTGTTGCCTTCTGGCTTCCGAACTCCGGGAGCAGCTTGTCGTAGTCAGCCTTGACAGAGGTTTTTGCGCCTTCGTACTTATGCACTACTTTTATTTCCTTTACGTTTGCCTGCCTCTTTACAGCGTCTATTACTTCAGGAGTTTCAAGTCCTGTTGCGGCGATGATTGCCTCTTGTAATGGCCACCTTGTGCCTTGCTTTATCTTTTCCCTGACTGATAGTATTGCCTGTATTGAGCTTTTCGCGACTTCAAATTCTTTCTCAAGCTCCTCGTTTATGAGTTCCTGGTCGTGCGTTGGCCAGTCGTGGTGGTGTATGCTTTCCTCCTGCAGGTCAAACTTCTTCTTCAGTTCCTGGTACATCTTTTCTGTTATGAACGGCGCTATTGGCGCGAGCATTTTCAGAGCCTCAAGGAAGACTGTGTATGCCACGGCAGCTCGTTCAGGTAGTTGTTGTCCATCATGTATGTTGCTTTCTGTATTGCAGTGTGCAGCTTTGAGAGTATGTAGCGCTCCTCTGTGGCGAGGCTTTTGTCGCCGTCAAGCTGCGCTGTCTCTGCAAGGTCCAGTAGGAAGTTGTGCAGGTTCCAGAATACGGTAAGGTTTTTGTGCTTTACCTTCATGTCGTCAAAGTTGTAGTTTAAGTCAAACCCGGGGTTCGCTCCGCCTATGGCATAGTACCTTAGTGTGTCTGCGCCGTACTTGTCTATTACTTCGTAAGGCGAGATGATGTTTTTGAGGGACTTGGACATTTTCCTTCCAAGCGCGTCATTGACGAATCCGTGCATATAGACGGCTTTGTAGGAGTTTCTTTTGAAGGACACCATTGAGAGGCATATCATGCTGTTGAACCAGCCCCTTATCTGGTCCTTGCCTTCAAGTATCAGGTCTGCGGGCCAGAGCTTCTCAAAGCGCTCTTCCTCGCTTGGGTAGTTCAGAGGCGCCCATGATGCTGCTCCTGAGTCAAGCCACACGTCCAGCACGTCAGCTACTCTTCTCATTTCTCCGCCGCAGCCGCACTTAAGCAGGACCTCGTCTATCCATGGCCTGTGCAGGTTTTCCAGCTTTTGAGGCAGCTCCTTTCTCGTGCTTATCAGCTTCGTCTTGCCGCATTCGCCGCATTTCCAGATGGGCAGCGGTATTCCCCAGAAGCGCTGCCTTGATATGCACCAGTCCTGCAGGTTTTCAAGCCATGAGTCAAACCACCTGCTTCCTGCCCATTCAGGCACCCACCTTACCCT